>CALBZH010000232.1 GCA_937889795.1 uncultured Syntrophobacteraceae bacterium
GACAAATCCCACGGGGCTGTTGTGAGCCGATCTTGGTCATTCGGGAATGGACAGACCAGCTCGGACCAAAACCCCGTCCAGATCTACGGAGCACCCGGTCGGTATATTGCTCGCTTGACGGTCAACGGACCGGACGGAAGCAGCAACACGATGTCCAAGCTGATCACCGTGCTCAGGTGACCTAAACGATCACCAGCTGTTCACTCGCCGTGTTCAAGGACTCCAGGCCCCCCGCCGTCACAAGGTAGGTGTTCTCCATTCCCGCAATACCCAGCTCGGGGACGATGATTTTTGGCTCGAAGGCGAATGTCATGCCCTCGCTCAAAGCAACTTTCTGACCTTGTGCGATGAAGGGGAATTCGTCGACTTCAATCCCAAGGCCATGCGCGACGAAGCTCACACGCGCGCTCCCGTATCCCATGAAATAGTCTTCCCAGCCTTTCTCCCGGACCCAGGTCATCACCCGATCGTAAAGCTCTCCCGTCACCGCCCCCGGGCGCGCAGCGTCCTTGAATCGCTGGTGGATCTCCATGACGAGCGCATACGCTTCGAGCAGCTTTCCGGGGGGATCACCAAGGCAGTAATTGCGCGTCTGGTCATTCAGATACCCGTGATAGTTCATCATGGTATCCACACTGATCATCTCACCGGACCGAATCTTACGCTCACCGGGACCCTGCCCGAAGGCAGCGCTCAACCCCACCCCGCCCGTGGGGGCATCGGCATAGGACGGCACGGCAGCCTCGGGTCCTGAAAGCACGTGCCCGAAATACATGTCCATGTTGAACGCACGAAGGCGAATCAGCCCCAAGTGCCCGGCGAGCCGCCCCACTCGCTCCAGCTCCGCGCTCAGCTCAAGCTCGCTCATCCCTTCCCTGATCAACTTCGGGACCGCATCGGCGACCGCTCGCGAAATTGCCGCGGCTTTCCGCATCATGGAGATTTCCCAGTCGGACTTGATCATGCGGATCTGCCGGATGAGTCCTCCCACATCCACGATTTGCTGCTTGGGAAACAGCTTTTCGTCGTAGAAGAAGAACGAGCTGGTCGGCAGCACGTCGAGCTCCATCCCGATCCGCTTGATCGCGTCGCTGCCGCACGCTTCGAAGACGGCGGGGGGAACTTCCTTAATGCTGCTCAGGGAGCGGATGGGGCGAATGGGGGACTGACTTTGCGCCCGCTGAACGTCCCGCCGAACAAGGAAGACCGGCTGACCGGAGGCCGGAACGATGAGGTGGGCATCCTGAACCGTTCCCGTCAAATAGAAGAGGTCCGCATTCTGCCGAACGATAGCCGCATCCACGTCATGCTTTGCGAGCAATGCCTGCAGCGTTGCGAGCCTGCTCGCGATCTCCTCTTTAGGCGTCTGAATCATGCAGCCTCATTTCTCCGTCTTCACCAGGACAAAGCCAGCAGGTGGGGTCAGCTTCATGGCTTCATATCGCCGGAAACGGGTCCTCCCACCGCCCGCTCGAGATCAACCCAGGCCAGCTGGTAGCCGTAAAGGGCCTGGTAGTAATCCACCTTGGTCTGTGCCACAAAAACCTGTGCGTTCAGTACCTCGAGAAAGATCACCAATTGCTCGCGGTACTGGAGCGTCGTCATGCGCTGGTTCTCTTCCGCCTGCTTGAGAGCCGCCTGGGCGGTCTCGATGTTCGCTCGAGCCACCTGCAGCTGCTCGTAGGCGTCCTCGACCTGCAGGGCAATTTGCTGTTTGAGATCGCGGCGCAGCTCTTCCAAAGCACTCTGCTTGTACCGAAGCTCTTTGATGGAAGCGTCCGTCTTGCCGCCCTCGAACAGGTTCCAATCCATGCGAAGGCCAACCGCTGCGTTGTTGGAATTGGTGAAGTCGTTGTTATTGGCAAAAAAGTCATTGCCGTCACGATAGTATTGGGCGAAGGCCGAGAGGTGGGGGTAATAGCGGCTTCGTGCTCCGGTGATCCCATCCTGCGTCTGGAGAATGGACTCATTGAGGGAAAGATATTCCGGACGCTGCCGCTCAGCGATCGCGTTGAGCTCGTCCATGCTCGGCGGAACTTGCAGGTGGATTTCCTGCTCCGAAAGTACCAGCGCCTGTTTGAGGTCCAAATCGAGCAGCTGGTTCAGCTGCGAGCGGATGAGTGAGAGATCCTTCGCGGCCGCCCTCTCGCGCTGTCGGGCTTGGGCAACGGCCACATCAGCCTTGAGCACGTCGTTCTGGGCCGTCAGCCCTTGCTCAAAGCTGGCTTGGGCGTTCTTTCGCTGAACCTCGAGACTGGCCACATTCTCCTTGGTCACCTCGTGGAGCTTCTCAGCCAGGAGGACCTGCAGAAAGGCGCGCTGGATACTTCGGATCACATCCAGCTTGGTTTGCTCTTGCTTGAACCCGGCAATCTTCAGATCTTTCTTGGCGCTCCGGTGCTGGGCGGTAATCCCGAAACCAGCGAAGAGGGGCTGTGAGAGCTCCACCTCCCACCGATTCGTGTTCCTGTATCCCGTTGCAAATTCCACCGATTGGCCGCCAGAGATTTCAGCTTTTGCGTAAGGCTGATCCTCCAGGCGTCGAAACGAGTATCGAGAATCCAGCTTGGGGAGGAAGCCGGCTCTGGCCTGCCGCACTTGTTGATCGACGGCCATCACATCCTGCTTTGCGGATCGAAGTGCCCGGTTGTGCTCCAAGCCGTACTCAACAGCCCGAGACATGGTGAGCGGTTCGGCGCCGAGGACCGTCGGCGAATCTCCCGCAACGCAAATCCCATGCTGAATCCCGGCCAGAATGAAGCAAAGACAAGCAACAATCCCCTTCATTCGCATCACTCCAGGATTGCCCTCCCCTCGGAGGGGCTCAACGTTTTGCTGTTTCAACCAACCGACTCAGTTTGTCCGCTCCGACCTGATCCAGACTCTCCACAACACAATCGGCATGGGGCCTCAGCTCGTCCGCAGGATAAGAATTGGCAACCCCGAGGACGACCAGACCAGCCCTCCGGGCAGACTGGATTCCTGTTACCGTGTCCTCGATCGCCACACAGGACCCAGGCGCCAAGTCGTCGCAGCTCCCGAACGCACTCAGACGCCTGACAGCCAATCGATACGTCTCCGGGTCCGGTTTGCTACGTGCCACGTCATCGGCTGCGACAACCACCGGAAACGCGTCGCCCAACCCCAGTGCATTGACAAAGAGGAGCACCTCATGCCTCAACGCTCCGGAGGCCACAGCCAGAGGTATCCCCTTGGCACTCAGCTCCCGAACCAGCTCCACGACCCCAGGAAAGCTCTTAACACCTCTTTCCACCAGACGGAGCAAGGATTCAGCCTTATCGATCATCAATTGATCCAATGCCCCGGGCTCAAGCGCACGCTCGCCCTCCCGAAAGGCCTCCCTGAAGGCATCCCGATCGTCGAAACCGATGTACCGATCCAGATAGCGGTCATAATCGAACCCCAGCCCCAGAGGCTTCAGTACCTCCTGGAAGGCCTGGTAATGCAAGGGCTCCGTATCGACCAGAATACCGTCACAATCAAACACTACGGCCTGGAGTGCATTGGAAGATGTCAAGAATGAGCCTCGTTTCAAAACGCCGGAAAAATGAAGGAATCGCTGGCCTGGTGACCCTCTGACAGGTACTCCTGTGTACCACGTTTTGCGGATTCTCGGCAACTCTTTCTCATGTTCGGCGGTCCCCCGTAGAAATCCGAGCAGTCTAACGGTACAATACGCCCTTCGAGATCCAGGTCTACGGACGAAACGGCTTCTCGATGCATCGTCCAGGCAATGGCTTCAGACGATGCGAGTTGATCGCTTGGAGGCTCACGGCAGTGCTCACCGTTCAGAACATCAGTAAATCGCTCGGCAAGAAGGACCTCTTCCAAGGAGTTTCGTTCCATATCAACGCGGGAGAGCGGATCGGACTGATCGGTCCCAATGGCGCGGGAAAGACCACGCTGTTTCACCTGCTGCTCGAAGAGTCTCACCCGGACTCTGGGTCGATTGCACGTGCCAAGCATGTCAAGATCGGCTACTTGCCCCAGCAATGGGTCCCCAGCCGTGATCGGACTATACTTTCCCATGTGACCGATATCGACCAAGCGGTCCAGGAGGTGCGCGCGGAGTTGCAGCGGCTTCAGACCGTGCTGGACAACTCAACCGACCAGGCAACGGTCGAGGCCACCGGCATCGAGCACGCCAGACTGCTCGAACGACTCGAGCACCTCGGCGGCTACGATCTCGAAGCCCGAGCCGCAAAGATCCTGACCGGGCTCGGCTTTCGCGAGAACGGATTCAATCGGCCCGTTTCCGATTTGAGCGGCGGCTGGATCATGCGGGTTGAGCTGGCGCGGCTCCTCCTCTCCGAGCCCGACCTGATGCTGCTCGACGAGCCCACCAATCACCTGGACCTGGAAACGCTCCTGTGGCTCGAGCAGTATCTGCTCAGCAGCCCCTCGGCCATGATCATCATCGCGCACGACAGGGCATTCCTCAACCGCATCGTCACGCGCATTCTCGAGCTAGAGCAAGGCAAGCTTCAAGAATACTCCGGCAACTACGATGCTTACCTGGACGAGAAGGCGCGTCGTCAGGAAATCCATCTGGCTTCGTTCAAGAACCAGCAGGAGCGACTGCGGCAGGTCGAGCGTTTCATCGAGCGCAACCGGTATCGGAAAGACCGGGCCAGACAAGTCCAAAGCCGAATCAAGGCCCTGGACAAAGTCGAGCGCATCGAGGCGCCGACGGAAACCTCGTCCATCCACTTCAGCTTCCCAGAGCCCGCTCGATGCGGGAAGCGGGTCCTGGAGCTTCAAGACGTTCACAAGAGCTACGGGGATCACCCTGTTTATGAGGGGATCGACCTCGTTGTCGAGCGCGGAGATCGCATCGCGTTCCTGGGCCCGAACGGGGCGGGCAAGAGCACGCTCCTAAAGATGCTGGCGGGGATCGAGCCCGTGAGCGACGGCGTCCGCCAGGTGGGGCATCAGGTCGTCCTGGGATATTACGCCCAGCACCAGTGGGAGCTCCTCAGAGCCGACTGTTCGGTTCTCGACGAAGCGGTGTCGGTCGCCGGAGACTTGACCCAAACCCAGGTGCGAAGCCTTCTGGGTGCTTTCCTCTTTCCCGGCGACGACGTCTTGAAACGGGTATCGGTGCTGAGTGGTGGAGAAAAGGCACGCTTGACGCTCTGCAAGCTCCTCTTGCAGCGCCCCAATGTGCTCCTTCTCGACGAGCCCACCAACCACCTCGACATCCCTTCGCGAGCGGTCCTCGAAGAGGCGCTGGAAGACTATCCGGGCGCCTTGTGCTTCATCAGCCATGATCGTCACTTCATGAATGCGATCGCGACATCGGTTCTCGTCGCGGACAAAGGCGTCATTCATCGCTTTCCTGGGAATTACGACGATTATCTCATGATTTGGAGGCAGCGCCTGGACCAGGAGCAGCTGACTCCGCACGACGGCCGTCAAGGGGAGTCCAAGACAGCAGCCCAGGTCAGCACCCCTCGCAAAGTACAGGATAAGAAGCGGCTGGAGGCGGAGTGGCGCAATGAGCTCTACCGGTTGAAGGCTCCGCTGCAGAAGCACGTCCAGGACCTGGAGACCAGGCTGGACGCTGAGCACAGTCAGCTCGATCAGCTCAAGGCGCGGCTGGCTGCGCCGGAGACCTATTGCGACGGAACGAACATCAAGGATCTGAACAGAGATTACCAGCAATGCCAGAAGCGCGTCAAGGATCTCACAGCCGAATGGGAAGAACGGGCACTGGAGCTGGAAGCGCTTGAGCTGACCTTTTGGAAGGAAAAGGAAAAGGCTGTCTGACGCGTCCATTCGCACCGGCAGCCCCTCACGGAAAACGCTCCACAAGGACATTACCTCATGGACATTCACCGCCTGGAAGTCTTCTGCAAGGTCATCGAGCTGCAAAGCTTCACCAAGGCCGCCGACGCCTCTTTTCTCACCCAGCCCACCGTCAGCGAGCACATCCGAATGCTCGAAGAAATGACAGGGGAAAAGCTGCTCGACCGCTTTGGCCGCGAGGTCCTGCCCACGCCGGCGGGAAAGATCCTCTACAAATACGCTCGCCAGATCATTCAACTGCGCAACGAAGCACTTCAGGCGCTCGACCGCTACAAAGGGGTGCTCTCAGGGCACTTGAACATCGGCGCCAGCACCATCCCCGGAACTTACGTCCTCCCAGCGCTGATCGGCTCGTTCAAGGCGGCCTACCCGACCATACAGATCACGCTCAAAATCTCGAGCAGCGGGCAGATCGTCGAGAAGATCCTGGACGGTACGTTGGAGGTGGGGCTGATCGGCGCGAAATGGGCAGACCGCCGGATCGTTTTGGAGGAAGCGTTCTCGGACGAGCTCATTTTGGTCGTTCCTCCCCAGCATGCTTGGGCTTCCAGGACGTCCATCCCCTTGGAGGAGCTGACCAGCGAGCCCTTCATCCTCCGGGAGCGCGGCTCCGGAACGCGGATTGTGACCTTCCAGGCCTTTGAGGCCGCGGGGTTCGATCCTTTGCGTCTTAAGCCCGTCGCGGAAATGGGAACCACCGAAGCCGTCCGCCAGGGAATCAAGGCTGGAATCGGCGTTTCCATCTTGTCTTCGCAGGCGGTCGCCGAAGACTTGGAACGGGGCACCCTGGTCTCCATAGCCTTGGAGGGAGCTCGTATTCTTCGCCCGTTCTTTCTCGCGCAACGCAAGAACCGGCAATCGTCCCCGCTGTGCGCCGCCTTCATCGAGCATCTGCGCAAAAGCGCCTGACCTTGTGAGCCATTCGAGGAAAAACCTCTAGACCCTGCCAGTCTTGATCGCCGCCGCGATCCGAACATATTGCTCGGGGCTCAACGTTTCCGGCCTTTGCATGGGATCCACCCCAACTTCCATGAGCATCCCATCGATACGATCCTTGGATCCTTTCACAAAGGACTTCAGGGCGTTCGCAACGGTCTTGCGTCGCTGCTGAAAGGCGGCGTTCACGGCGGATCGGATCGAGCCAAGCTCTGAGGGCGGTGCAAGGGGATCTGGTCGGAAGGTTATTTTCAGTACGAGGGAATCGACCTTGGGAGGAGGATAAAACTGGCCGGGCCCAACGGAAAAGAGCGGGGTGACGCGAGCATAAATGCCCAGCAGAACTGACAGGACACCATAATCCTTCGAGCCAGGGACGGCGGCCAATCGGTCGCCCACTT
>CALBZH010000233.1 GCA_937889795.1 uncultured Syntrophobacteraceae bacterium
GCTCAGCGTACTCCCCCACAAGCGCTGGCCGATTCTCACCTTTGATTTGGGGGGAAGCACCACGGAATTCCTGCTGGTGGACGACGGACATGAAGCTGCGACCTGGAGCTCCAGCGTGCCCATCGGAGCCGCTACGTTGACCGAGACTTGGCTGCAGGGAGACCCGCCGGAGACTGCATCGATTTGCCAGGCGGCCGACGAGGCCCGCCATGCCCTGCAACCGGCATTCGACGCGGTGCACTCGCTCCTCGGGTCGGTGGAAGCTCCAGTGGGCTTTCTGCTCGTTGGAACCGCTGGAACAGTCACGACCCTCGCCGCCATGGCTCTCGGCATGACCGAGTATGAGGCGTATCGTGTCAACGGTTTGGTTCTGCAGGAGGAATGGCTCCGGCAGACCATTGATCATTTGGGGAATGCCTGTCTGGAAGAAAGGCGCCGGATTCCTGGACTCGAGCCGGGGCGTGAGGACATCATCCTCGGTGGTGCGGTGATCGTGGGCGAGATCATGCGTGGGCTGGCGCGGAAAGAGCTCACCGTGACCGATGGGGGGCTCCTGGAAGGTCTGCTGATCGACTGCATCGAGAAGCTCCAAGGCTGGCCGCAAACGCCACAAACCACGCTCACCTGGAGCCTGGCAGGCAGGGGATCAAGGATCACTTCCCCCTCCGCTAATGAAGACGGAAGATGGCGACATTAAACACATGGAGAAATGGATGGAAACGAGATACCAGCATATACCGGAAGCGCTGACCTTCGATGACGTGTCCCTGCTGCCGGATTATTCCGAAGTCCTTCCCCACGAAACGGACGTCTCGACGAAGCTGACGCGGGAAATCGCCATGAACATCCCGTTGGCCACTGCCGCCATGGACACGGTCACCGAGTCCGAGACCGCCATCAGCATCGCCCGAGAGGGAGGGATCGGCTTCATTCACCGCAACATGCCAATCGAGCGCCAGGCTCAGGAAGTGAACAAGGTCAAGAAGTCGGAAAGCGGCATGATCGTGGACCCCGTGACCGTGTCCCCCGATCACAAACTGGCGGATGTCCATCGCGTCATGTCCCGGTACCGCATATCCGGTGTTCCTGTGGTCGAGGGCGACCAGCTTGTCGGCATCATCACCAACCGCGACATGCGGTTCGAGACCGACATGGACCAAAAAGTCTCGGAGGTCATGACCAAGGACGAACTGGTGACCGCACGGGTGGGGATATCGCTTGAAGAATCAAAGCGGCTGCTCCACAAGAAACGCATCGAGAAGCTCCTGGTGGTCGACGACGAAGGGCGCCTCAAAGGGCTCATCACCATCAAGGACATCATGAAGGTCAAAAAGTACCCCCACTCCTGCAAGGATCAGTTTGGACGGCTTCGCGTGGGAGCGGCGGTGGGAGTCGGGAAGGACACGCTCGCGCGCGTGGAAAAGCTGGTCAACGCGGGCGTCGACATTGTCGCCGTGGACAGCGCCCATGGCCATTCGCGAAACGTGATCAACACGGTCAAGCTGCTCAAGGAGCGGTTTCCGGGGCTCCAGGTCATTGCCGGAAATGTAGCCACGGCCGCCGGCACGGAAGCGCTCATTCAAGCGGGAGCCGACGCCGTGAAAGTGGGGGTGGGACCGGGGTCGATCTGCACGACGCGAATCGTCGCGGGAGTCGGCGTGCCCCAGGTTTCGGCGATTATGGACTGTTCGGCGATCGCCCGCAAATACGGAGTGCCCATCGTGGGCGATGGTGGCATCAAATACAGCGGCGATATCGTGAAAGCTCTGGCGGCGGGAGCAGACAGCGTGATGATTGGGAGTCTTTTTGCTGGAACGGACGAAAGTCCGGGTGAGACCGTCCTGTATCAAGGCCGCAGCTATAAGGTGTACCGGGGCATGGGGTCGCTGGGAGCGATGAAAGACGGGAGCAAGGATCGATACTTCCAGGATGAAGTCGTGGAGCCCCAGAAGCTGGTCCCCGAGGGTATCGAAGGGAAAGTCCCCCACCGCGGCCCCCTCTCCGCGAGTGTTCACCAGCTGATCGGCGGGGTTCGGGCCGGCATGGGCTATCTCGGGTGCCCGAATCTCGAGGCGCTGCGCACGCGGGCTCAGATGGTCCGGGTCACGAGCGCGGGGCTCCGCGAGAGCCACGTGCACGACGTCATCATCACCAAGGAAGCCCAGATCGGAAGAGCGTCGTGTAGGGAAAGAGTGTAGATCTCGGTGG
>CALBZH010000234.1 GCA_937889795.1 uncultured Syntrophobacteraceae bacterium
GCGAAACCAATTTTAGGCCAAGCGCGGATCCGTGTTGTGGGTCACGGTCGTCGCCCATACCCACGCCTTCGTCACTCACGGTCAGGGCGAGCATGTTCTCCCCGCCGGGAACGAGATCCACTGTGATGGTTCCCGAGCGTCCATCGGGGAAGCCGTGCTTGCGCGCGTTGGACACCAGCTCGTATCGTGATCGAGTGTCGGAGTCAAATCAAGGAGGAAGACCCCAGGATGACCGTCGGCAGCGATCCTTTTCGGGCTTGGTGCCAACGGTCGCAGGGAGGTGTCGGGCAGGGCTCGACCCGCTAAAGGGCCGATTTTTGTCTCATGCGCGCGAGCAGGTTGTCGAAAGGCTCGTTCGTCAAAATGGAGTTGAATTGCTGCCGATAGTTGTTGATGAAGCTGATGCCCTCGACGACAACGTCATAGACTTGCCACTGGCCAGCGTCCGAATAGAGTTTGTAATCCAGCTGGATGTCTTTGTTGTTGTATCCGGTGATGCGCGTCTTCACGAGCGCGTAGTTGCCCTCGATCTGCTCGCCATCGTAGAGAACCTTTTCATTTCCGCCCGTGTAGTTCTCGACTTTGTCCATGTACGTATTGAACAGGAGCTGGCGGAAGAGCGTGACGAATTCCCGCTGTTTTTCGGGCGACTGCTCTTTCCAGGGGCGTCCGAGCGCCCGACGTGCCATCTCTCCGTAGTTGAAGTAATCGTCGACGATCTTCATGATCGCGTTTCTGCGAACTTGGCTTCCGGGAGCGTGGGGCTCCTTCAAAATCTGCAGCGCTCGATCCGTCCCCGTCTTGATGATGCTCATCGGGGAAACCGAAGCTCCCGGAAATCCGGGGGAACTGAACAGCAGAAGTGCCATCGCGAAGATTCCAACAATCACAGACAGCTGCCTCTTGGACATTGCGTTCTCTCCTCCTCTTGTTGCACACACCCTCAACGGTACCGTTGGCCTTATGGATCATAAGACTGTCAGAAAGATCCCTCGCCGATCGTCATGCTCCCCGTTGCGAGGGCTGCCCCATGGTCTGCGCGCGTGGTTCGGGACGGGGTGATACAGAAATCGTGCCATCCTCTCCTGTCGGTGCATCCGCTGGCCCCGTTCGCGCCGCGTAAAACCCCCCGATGTGCCGCACCAGGTGCTGGCGGCTCATCCGCACCCGCTCACCGCCGACAACCTTGCTTCCCGGGTCTGCTTGGGAATCGAGAAACGACGTCGGAAAGTTGACTTCTGTGCGTAAGCAGGAAACGGATCTGGAAGCACCTTCCGGCAGTGGGTCGATCGGCATGTTGAGGACAGTTTAGCATTTCTAGCGGCCAAGCCAAGTGTGCATCTTGGGGTCAAAGGACAAAAGCGGGGGATTTTTCACTTTTCATGGGATCATTTTCATGTATATTAGGGAAGCTTTTGATTTTCCTCCATTTGTGGACGGTTCGGGGAAGCTCCTTTTCCTCCCCCCATGAAGCGGAGGCTTTTTAATTTTTAACCTCTTTCGAAGGACCATGTATGACGTGAGGATGCGGAATAAGAGATGAAAGCATTAGGAAAACACCTGATCGTTGAGCTGTATGGGTGCTCCTTCGAGCGGACTAACGACCTGGTGCAGGTAGAGGAGATCTTGATCGAAGCGGTCAGGCTCTCGAATGCCACCATCGTCAAACCAGTGTTTCACCATTTCTCCCCCCATGGAGTGAGCGGTGTCGTTGTGATTGCCGAGTCTCACTTCACGATTCACACCTGGCCTGAATACGGATACTGCGCCCTGGACATCTTCACGTGCGGGGACCAGATCGATTCGGATGGCTCATTGCGGTTTCTCAAGCAAGCATTCCAGGCCCATCATTTGAGCGTGATGGAGGTGCAGCGTGGCATGCTGGACCTCCCCGATGGCGAGGTAAGGCACAAACCTTGATTCGGCCGACCATGGGGAATTTTTTCGTCCGTGAGTGCATCGGCGGAGGGGTCGAGGAGATTTCCTACGCCTGTGAGAGACTTGTCTTCGGCGGGCGCTCCCGCTTCCAGGATATCCTCATCGTTGATACGTCGTTGCATGGCCGGATGCTCATGCTGGACGGGGTCGTTCAGTCCTGTGAGCGGGACGAGTTCATCTACCACGAGATGCTGGTGCATCCGGCGATGTTCAGCCACGAGCGCCCGCGATCGGTCCTGGTCATCGGCGGAGCCGAAGGCGCCACGATTCGCGAGGTGCTCCGACATCCTTCGGTCGAGCGGGTTGTGATGGTCGACATCGATGGCCAGCTCGTGGACGCCTGTCGGGAGCACCTGGGGGCCTGGCATCGGGGAAGCTTTGACGATCCAAGGGTCACGATCGTCATCCGGGACGCACGCGCGTTTGTTGCGACGTGCGACGAGCGATTCGACTGCATCCTGGTCGATCTGAGCGACCCGGACCCGGGAAGCCCAGCGCTCCTGCTGTTCACACAAGAGTTTTACGGAATCCTGAAGAATCGTCTTGCCCCGAAGGGCTGCCTTGCCGTGCAGGGGGAGGGAATCAGCCCGCAGGATTGCGTCCTCCATGCCCGGATGGTGAACACCCTGCGAAGCGTCTTCGATTGCGTGCATCCCTACACGTACGCCCTGCCGAGCTTCCACCGGCCGGATGCCGACATCCTGGTGACAGTGGACCCCGGATGGTCTCTGGACCGGATGGTGAGCCGGGCGCGCGAGGCGAAACTGCCCCTGAGCTACCTATCCCCGGAAATCGCGGCTGCGGCCTTTTCGCTTCCGCCTTATCTTAGGGATGCCTACAAGGCTCATCGCGAGCGGTTGGTGGATGCCCATTCCATGAAGACCGGTTCATCCCAAGGAGTCTTTGATGCCGATCTATGAATTCCGATGCCAGACATGTGGCAAGAAGAGCGAAATCATCACGTTTCGAGTGTCCGAGGAAATCACGCCGACGTGCCAGCACTGCGGCGGAGACCAGTTGAATCGCATGATGTCCCGTGTCCGCGTGCGTCTCTCCGAAGAAACCCGGCTCGAGCGGTTGGCTGACCCGTCGCGCCTGGGGGGACTCGATGAGAACGACCCCAAGAGCATGGCGCGATGGATGAAAAGCATGACTCAGGAGATGGGGGACGATTTCGAGGGCGAAGACGTGGATGCCATGATCGAAGAGGCGATGGAGGAAGAGTCCACGGGGAAGTCCGCAACGGGGGGCGTCTCTCCAGCAGATGACGATCTGTGAGGCGTCATGCATCACAGGGGGAGTGGGAGACTCGGATTGACCCGTTTGCATGATTCTGAGACGCACCAGTGGTGCGTTTCTCCGTCGTCAGGCTCCAGTCGTCTGGGTGACGAAGTTGCGCGGGAGCTGCTCATGCCCTCCGAGCGGGCGGAGGATCTGATCGATTTCGGCTCCGTCCAGGTGAATGGGAAGCAGGAGCGGCGGCCGACTCGCACCCTTGCCCCTGGAGACGTCCTCCTGGTCTCCTGGCCAAGGGGGGGCACCAGGCGCTTTTATGAAATCCGTCCCGAAAACATCCTCTACCGCGACCGGGAGCTCTTCGCCTACAACAAGGAGGCCTCCGTCCCCAGCCAGCAGACCCCCTCCGACGGGTACAACAACCTCTTTGCAGCCGTGTCCCGTTATCTTGCCGCCGAAGGTCTCCGTGATCCGTATGTGGCCTTGCACCATCGACTTGATAGGGACACCAGCGGGGTCATGATCTTTGCCCTGGACCGTTCCGCCAACCGTAGCCTGGGGGCGGCCTTCGAGCGGAAGGAAGTCGCGAAGGAATACGTGGCCTGGGTGGAGGGCTGCCCCGCGCGGAGTCGATGGGTGTCGCGGGAAGACATTGGCCGCAGCGGAGGGCGCTATGTATTCTGTCCACGCGGCCAAGGAAAGCAGGCGGAGACGGTTTTTGAAGTGCTCCGTGCAGAGGATGCCCGCGCCTTGGTGCTCGCTCGGCCGCTCACGGGCCGGACGCACCAGATCCGACTGCACCTGGCGGCGGCCGGCCATCCCGTGGTGGGCGACCGCCTTTACGGCGGGCCTGCAGCACCACGGCTTTACCTGCACGCCTATCGACTGACACTCAACCACCCCAAGACGCGTCGCCAGACAACCTTCACGGCGACGCTCCCTCCAGACTGGCTGTCTCCTGTGGCGGCACCCATTCCAGATTGACGGCGCATCGAAGCTCGGCAAGCTCCCCGATCATCGATTCAGCAGTTTCAGCAGCAAGCCGCAGGAGTCGTAACCGCTCCTGTCGCTGGCCACCTTCGACTTCCCCATGTTTCACCAGTTCCGCGAAATCAAGCCGTGCCATCTCCAGTCGCATGGTGAAGGCATCGAGCAATCCACGGGTAGCCCGATCCACAAGCCCGAACATGTACTCGTTGATGAAAGCGTCTTCGTAGGATGCGAAAGCCCGCAGCATCTCCGTCTTGGCTTCCGCCTTCACGACGCTGACCGCCTCTTCGACCGTGTGACTGCCTTGAATGCTTCGGCTCAAAAATGCCTCCGGACCGCCGAGACGGGACTTCAAGTCGGCAAGAAATCGAGTGAATCGCCCCAGGCCGAACTTCAGCAGCAAAAGCCCTCGGCTGATCGCCTGGTGGTCCAGAAACGCGTCGAAGGTTGGAATCGATCGGTCGCCGTAGAGTGAGAGCTCAAAGGGCTCACCACAACCATCCGCGTGCACGGGGATCTCGAAGGTCGCCATCTCCCGCCGATAGTCGTCGAGAGCGCTTGAGAACAGGGACCAGAAGGCCCGCGATGATTTCCGAAGCCGCTCAGAAAGAAAGTCCTCCTGCTGCGTGGCGAAGACCAACAGCTTCAGGTTGACGCGCTCCACGAGAAACCGCGAGAGGGAGTGACGGAACTCGAGATAGAATCGGTGGAGCGCTCCGAAGACCTGCTTTGGAGCGGATAGGTCCTGCTCGAAGCGGGACTGGATGTCGAAATGCTCGATCACGTCCAGGGTTTCGCGAATGATCCCGGATTGTCTTGGGTCGAACATCTCCCTGGCGAGGATCTCCGTTTCCTGGCGCAGGGAATCCCTGAGGCCGAAAATGGCATGTCGCAGGGTGTTGAGTGTATCCAGAAAGACCCTGTGCTTGCTCCGCAGGATGGCTGCCGATTGGCTGCTCAGGCCCGCATCGCGGTCGAGGAAATGCTGCTGGGCACGCACCGAGTCCAACATGCCCGTTGCGACGACAGATCGGAAGAGCACACGTCTGAACTCCAGTCACGAGTGGATATCTC
>CALBZH010000235.1 GCA_937889795.1 uncultured Syntrophobacteraceae bacterium
GCTTCGTCGAAAGGAGGCACCATGTCCCCTGAAGTTGTCTCGCGGAAGCTCGCCAGAATGACCCAATACGTGGCGGAGCTTGAACCTTACAACGCATGCCCCTACGAGCGATTCCTCGTCGACCACTACAAGATCGAGCGACTCATCGAGCTTCTCGTCATGGCGGTTTCAGACATCGTCATTCATCTGCTGGATTCCCGGGGCGAGCCGGCTCCCATCTCCTATCGAACCGCATTCCTGAGGGCCGGTGAAACCGGACTGCTGAGCCCCGAGTTCAGCCAAAGGCTGGCCCTGGGGGCAGGACTTCGCAACATCCTCGTTCACGACTACGAAGAGATCGATTACCCGTTGCTTCATCGCAGCCTCGCCAAGATCGTCGGCGATCTGTCCCGATTCATCGAGGAATGTCTGCCTTATGGCTCCTGAGGACACCGCCGCACAAGAGCGCGATCGTTGAGCGAGCCAATCCCCGAGAAACATCATGCCGGCAAATTGTCAAGCCGGAATCTGAATTCCTCGGGCACATTGGAGTCATCGTATGAGCACTTTAACAGCGTTGATGCCCCCCTCATCCTATAGCCTATAGCCAGCATTTGTTCCGGCTCCGCCCAGTTCGCCAGCTTGAGGCCATCAATCCTCTTGAAATATTTGAGGTTGTTGGTGACCAGGGCAGAGTTGTGGGCCAATGCCGACGAGGCCAGCACCAGGTCGAAGTCGTCCAAGGGGGTTCCTTTGTTTTCGAGGTCGGCCTTGAGCATGCCGAAGACCTCGGCAACCTGCTGGCCCACGACAAGCACAGGAAGCTCGTTCTCGAGCGTTTTCGCCTTGGCGAGATTGGCGGCAACCTGCTTTGCTTTGTAAGCGCCATAGAAGAGCTCCATCAGAGTGACGGTGCTCAGGATGATGGAATCTTGCAGGTGGCTCTTCAGATGAGAGACGACGTTGGGATGACCTTATCAGAGCGTAGACGACGGTGTCCGTATCGAGCAGGTACATCAGAATCCCTCAGCAAGCTTCCGTGAACTGCGGCGGTCTTGCTTGATCTCGTCGACGATTTCGGTTTCATTCCTCTCGTCTTCCCACGAGCCGGCGAGATCGAGCAGGACCTGGGCCGCCAGCGGCTCGGGCGGACGCCGTCGACAAGTGAGATACTCTTTCACCAGGAACAGGATCTGCTGGCTGACGGAGCGATTCTCGGCGAGGGCCAGCCTCTTGATCGCAGAATACAGCTCGTCCCGAATTCCTTTGATTTGAAGATTCGCCATCGCATTGCCTCCCTGTCGGTCGATCTTTCATGAAACAGTGTTCCACGTTCATGATCCGGTCAACTCTCGTCCAAGAGCAGTACCGCTTCGGGAGAGCCGGAAGCAAGTGGGAGCTGCCCCACTTGTTCATGCCAGCCCGTCCTTCCACGTTGAACGTGAATCTGTCCTTGATTTTGGTCATTAAAGTAGCCATATTAGGATCAATATCCGTTGACCATTTGAGGTGCTCTGCTTGGAGGACGAAGCCATGGAATCGCAATACAGCATCGCCGAGGCCAAAAGCAAGCTGCCGGCGATCATCCATTCCATCGAGAAGGGTGGCACGGCCACGCTCACCCGGCACGGCCGAGCCGTGGCGGTTCTGCTGTCGGTCCACGAGTATGAGCGACTGCACCGAAGCGGCGAGGGCTTCTGGGAGAACTTGGAGTCGTTTCGCCGCCACTTCGAGGCTGACGACGTCGTGATCGAAGAGGCAGACTTCGAAGGGTTGAGGGACTTGTCCCCGGGACGGGAAGTGCTTTGGAGATGAACTGTTACCTTCTGGACACCAACGTGCTCTCCGAGCCCCTCAAGTCGGTTCCCGACCAGTCGAGCATGGCGATGCTCAAGAAGCACCAGGACGAGATCGCGACGGCAGCCCCCGTGTGGCATGAGCTGCGCTTTGGATGCTTCAGGCTGCCGCCTTCACGGAAGCGGAAGCTGATCGAGAGCTATCTCGATGGTGTCATCCGGCGCAGCTTGGACATCCTGCCTTATGAGGAACGGGCGGCGGCATGGCATGCGAGCGAGCGAGCCCGGCTGACGGCGCTGGGACGTGCTCCCTCGTTTGTCGACGGGCAAATTGCCGCCATCGCCAGCGTGAACGGTTTGATCTTGGTGACTCGAAACACGGCCGACTTCGAGCTGTTCCGGGATCTGCAAGTTGTCAACTGGCACTCTGCCCCATGAAACCGAACATTCATCCTTTGGCCATGAGACCGTAACATTCACCCGTTAGTTCTACTTCGTCACATTTATTTAGGCCATATTGAGCCTTCGCTCGAATCGAACGAATTGGTGTAATCTATTAGCATAGACTTATTTACACAGTACGTTTGATATCTATTATAGTATTTTCAAATGAATTAAACGTTTGTCATAAATATTCATAGAGTATGATCAGGCCTACTATCATGGACCACTGTGTTGCCGATTTGCCAGCTGTTTGGCATATGCCGAGTCTATTGACGTTTGCTCGCGGTAGAAGTACGCGGAGCACTTCGACCACATCGTGACAGGAAAGCAATGCGAGGTCTTCCCTGTGTTCGCGACGCATCTCCAGCATGAAGAGCATCGCAAGCATCACCATGGCCATATGGTGGTGCCAGCAGTGTGCGGAAGGCTCCTTCCCATCCCAAAGCCATACTCGACGATGGAGAACATCAACAGAGAGCGTGCCCTTTGTGCTATCTCGAAGCGCAACTTCTCTCCAGTCGCTCGCAGGCTGCGCTCCTATCCAGCGATTCACTCTCACGGGCTCAGTCTGCGCGATTCGCCGTTTTGGCGATCTTCCCTTCGGATGGGTTCGCTCCGGCAGGACCGGGCAAGGATCTTCGGGGTAGATGAGCTGGTCGCAGTGAACGTCGGCCACCCACGTTTCACCATCAACATCCAGGGCTCGCAGCAACCAGGGTTCTTTTCCATAACCTCCGTCGAAGCTCACCCAACTATGCCGGATTCCCTGCCTGCGCGCGTGGCGTATCATCTCAAGAGCCAACTGAGCTTTCGTGCGAAAGATCCTCTCCTCCTCGGGGATCCCCGCCCGATCGCACCGCTTGGGCGAATCGATCCACTCTTGCGAAAGATACAGCCTTTCGTCGATAAGCGTTATGTCGCCGCCACACCCCAACCCCGCGAACACGCCGACTTGGCAATTGTCCACTTTCCCCAGGCGTCCGTTCCACTGTCGGGCTACCCCGACCGACGTGTCGCCTTTCTTGGCATTCGCGCTTTCATCGACGACCAGAAAACGATCTTGCGAATCTCCAAATGCGTCGTCCACATCTTTTGCAACCTGATCCATAACCTCTCTGTGGCTCCAAGGAGACTCCGTCATAAAGTGCTGGTAGGACTGGTCGTTGATATCCGGAACCACTTCGGCCATGCGCTCCATGTTCTTCTGTTCGGACTGGATCAATCCGAACAGGTACTTCCTGGACTGTTCGACAACGTTGCGGGTTCGGCTTGTGAATCAACCGCGGAATCTCGCGTGAAACACGCACAATCGCTGAGCAGCGGTTTGGAGAATCCTCTTGTACCGAGGGCATTCCCCTGGCGTGGCGCTCTCCTGGCGACTGTTTTCGCATGCTTGTTCTGCGGACACGGCCACATTCATGCCCGCCTACATTACAGCAACCACTCGGTTCTGTCCCGCACTTTTTGCGGACCGACCCAAACTTCTTCAGATGTCGGACCTACAAAGCATGCTCCATGCGGAAATGCGACGAAGTAGAATTAGAGATATGCCCAATATCCGCATGACTTTCTGACTGGGCACTTGGCCGACCTGTTGCTTCACGCGCACAGGAACCGGAAAACCCGGATCGCGACCTTGGAGCAATCCAGGCTCGAATCCGGGTTTTCTAGTTTCGGGGCTGAGCGGGACCGCACTGAGGCGCTGCCTGACGAGGTTTCAAGGACGGTGCAGCCACCCCGTGCCTCCCCCACACTGGCGTTGAACCTGATCGGCCGTGCCTTCGGCCGGGACCGCACCCTCTCGATCCGCCATGTAGAAACGTTCGTGAAGCGACGCCTGATTCTGGACAGCAGCCCTCGAAGGGGGCCTGCAGCCGACTGCCGTGAGCGACGAAGCAGTGGCCGGGCTCGCTCGGGCCAGCACACCCGCGATGCGTTGCTTTCGCCTCCATGCCTTGAGGCTCGATTCCGCTGTGCTCGGAGCAAGCACGCAAACCCACGAGGGATGCGGTTCCCCCCGGCCCAATGCTCCCGTTCTCCGACGACGAGGTGCGGGGGACGGGAAGCCCGGGGACTCTTGCCGGAGCGAAAGGGGGTGATAGCGGGCATGGCGGCAGGGAAGCCCCGCGTAGTTCGAGAGATGAGGTGCGTACAACTGGGCACGATAAATCATGTGATGCCAGCTGGTATTGCCGCCACACGCGGTTACGAGAAGAAGTTTCTCCAGTTCAGAAAGTGGAACGGGCTGATGCTGAGACTGGTAGGCAAATACTCCATCCGGGATCTCCGCTCCCAGAAAGAAGCGGCGAGAGCGGCGCCCAAGCAGAGCGTCAACGAGTCCAAACGACAGCATCGTTTCAAAACCCGTCGGGATGGTCGCAGGCTTCATGGAAAACCTCGTCTTCTGGCCTCACAGATCTCAATCGAAGGATGCGCACGCAGTGCGGTGCCTTAGCGTAGTGGCGCAAGGGCTTCATTGATGCGCACGGCTTGAGCCTCCGTAATCAGGTTGCTCAGAGCTGCCTGATACCGCGGATGCTCCACTCCCGAGAAGATATATTGCCAGCGATAAGCCTGTAGGACACCCGAATGAAGAGCTTCCGTTTCGTTGGCTGAAATTGCGGGGCGGCTCGCTCGGTGGAGGTATTCCACATCCGCCCTGCTCTGAGCTTGCAAAATGCCATCAACGTCTGCAACGAGTCCAATCAGCTCATCGATAGCCCGGTCTCGTTGTTCCAGAGTGAGCTTCGCATCCTCCCTGGGCCATTCCAGTTCATCCATGATCGCGTGCGTTGTTTCCTCTTTCCAATGAAACAGGAAGATATCCTTGTACAGCTCCGAGAGGTTCTCGTCAGGTTCGATGCTTTGCTTGTAGTGTTCTTGTGTGAAGAGCTCGATTTCGAGAATCAAAGCAAGCACGGCCCAGGTGGAATTCTTCAGAACGGCTGCCGCAACCTGATTCGGATCTGGCAGAAACTGGTACCCAGGTGGCATCTCGGAAGCCATCATGGGTTCGATGCGCCTGAATAGCTCCTGATGCTTTAATTCTTCTCCACAGAAGCGTATCAGCGCCTCTAGAGTCACTTGGTCCCCGAGCCAGTGGTCACGCGTGATCTCCAGGATCTTGCCCACGATGAAGCGCTCCACAAATCCGAACATATTGGCATAGGTACGCCCCTGAATCTGGCTCAGGAATCGCTTCTGCTCCTCGTTGAGAAAAGTAAGCTGATGTACTTTGGAGATGCCGTCCGGAAGGAATTTCTTGGAAAAATCAAATGCACGTCCCCGAATCACATCCTTATCGATATCCCAGCGGACACGCTTTGAAATCTCTATACACTTGGCATAATCGTATGCTGGCATTTTAGGCTCCTTATTGGTTCACGCAGATTTTCTCATCACGACACTGATTAACCCCTGCATGAGCTCTCGACGTCGTTCGCATTTCTGACCCAGGGGAGGGTATGCATGGCGAACGAGGCACGACCGTGAAGGACGTGATAGGTGAAGGAGCCTAAACAGAAACGACCGAGGACAAGGGCTGCGATTGCGGACACAAGGAGGGCCTCAAACAAGAACGCAGCCCGCCCCCACCCGAGCAGCAACAGCGTTCCGATGACCAGAGAAAACGTGCCGGCCTCGCCCTGCGCGAATCTGCGGGGAGCGGGTGCCGGTTCTAGAAGGACACTCCCCGGTCGAATGCCGAAGATACGATTGTAGATCATGTCAAATGGGTTCCATTGCGGCATGAGTGCGTTCCACCAAAGGATCGCTGACAGTATCAGGAACAGTGCCGGGGACTGAAGGACAACTCCCAGCAAGACCAGGAAAGTGACGATTCGCGGCTGGAACTGGAGCGCGGAGAATAGAGCCGAGCGCGTTTCTAGTGGGGCATCGCTCAGACCTTGTTGAAGAATGAAGTTGTGTTTTGTGGTCAAGCATTTGGATCCATTTTCCATGGATGGCTCCTTTGGCTAGATCGGAAGAGCGTCGTGTAGGGAAAGAGTGTAGATCTCGGTGGTC
>CALBZH010000236.1 GCA_937889795.1 uncultured Syntrophobacteraceae bacterium
ATGGTCTGTGATTTTCGCCGTGCTGTACCAGGCGCTGCTTCAAGAACCTGCCAGTGATGCTGTCGGGGTGATTCGCGATTGTCTCCGGGGTGCCCACGACGACAAGGTGTCCACCATGCTCGCCGCCTTCGGGTCCGAGATCGATGAGCCAGTCGCACCCGGCCAGGAGGTCCAGGTTGTGCTCCACCACGATCACGGTGTGTCCTTGGTCGACCAGGCGCTGGAACACGGCGAGCAGCTTCGTGATGTCGTGGGGATGCAGGCCGGTTGTGGGCTCATCGAGGATGAAGCATTTCAGATGACGGGAGCTTCGGCTCATGCCAGCTCGGGGGGACAAGTAATGAACCAGCTTCAGTCGCTGCGCTTCGCCGCCCGAGAGGCTGCTGAGGGGCTGGCCGAGCTTCAGGTAATCCAGGCCGATGGCGACGATGGGCTCGAGGAGGCGGACGAGCAGCTCCTGATCGCCGAAAACCCCGATGAGCTCCTGGGCCGTGCATTCGAGCACATCCGCGATGGACAGGCCGCGCACCTGGATGTCGAGGACGTCGTCCTTGAAACGGCGCCCCTCGCAGTAGGGGCAGCGAAGGAAGACATCAGCCAGGAACTGCATTTCCACGTGCTCGAAGCCTTCTCCCTTGCAGTGCTCGCAGCGGCCTCCCGGGACGTTGAAGGAGAAATGCCGTGTCGAAAACCCCCTGGCGATGGCTTCCGGCGTCCTGGCGAAGAGCTTTCGGAGGGGATCGAGGACCCGGGTGTAGGTCAGCAGGTTGGCCCTGGGGGTTCGCCCGATGGGTTGCTGATCGACGAGCACCATTTCTTCGAAGTGCTGGGTGCCTTCCAGGCCGTCGCACATGCCGGGGGAGTCCGTGGGGCGCCCCGTCATGCGCAGCCACTGGTAATAGATCGTCTTTTCGATCAACGTGCTCTTGCCGGACCCCGAAACGCCGCAAACGCCCACCAGCAGTCCGAGCGGGAATTCCACGGTGAGGCTCTTCAGGTTGTTCTCACGGGCTTCGTGGATGCGGAGCGACCGTTTGGGGTCGACCTTCCGCCGTTCATTCGGCCTTTCCACGCTGAGTGTGCCCTTGAGGTACGCCCCGGTCAGGCTCCCCTCGCATTCCATCAGCTCCCGGGGCGATCCCTGGAAGATCACCCGACCGCCGCGCTCGCCTCCGCCCGGACCCATGTCGACCACGTGGTCGCAAAACCGGATCATGTCCGGGTCGTGCTCGACCACCGTGACGGTGTTTCCCGATTCGACGAGCCGATGGAGCTGGGTCATGAGGCGTTTCTGGTCGCGGGCGTGGAGGCCGACGCTGGGCTCGTCCAGCACGTAGAGCACGTTCACCAGGGAGGACCCCAGGGCGCGGGTTAGATGCACCCGTTGGACCTCACCTCCTGAAAGGGTTCTCGACTGGCGGTCCAGTGAAAGATACTCGAGGCCCACGGCCCTCAGGAAATCCAGGCGGGAGCGGATTTCGTCCAGCAGCAAGGCCGCGGCCGGGTCTCCAGCCGCTTCCGACCAATCTCCTCGGAAGAAAGCGTGACAGCGCTCGATGGACCAGCCGCTGAGCGTGCCGATGTCCACGCCGCGAAGCTTGTAGAGCCGGGTTGCGGGCTGAAACCGGGCACCCCCGCAGGAGGCGCACGGGATGTACGCGCGGTAGCGGGACAGGAAGACGCGGACGTGCATTTTGTAGGTCTTGGTTTCGAGCCAGTCGAAAAAGCCGCGGATCCCATAGTAATCCGGCGTGCCATTGAAGATCTTTGTCTGAGCCTCCCGAGTCAAGGAGGCGTAGGGCACGTCCACGGGAATCTTTTCCCGTTGACAGAAACGGAGGAGGTCCTGAAATTCCTCGCGTTCAGGGGTCCAGGGCTTGATCGCCCCTTGATCGAGAGAGAGGCGCTTGTCGGGGACGATCAGGTCCGGATCGATATCGATCGTACGTCCGAACCCTCTGCAGTCGGGGCAGGCCCCAAGCGGGCTGTTAAAGGAGAAAAGGTTCGGTGTCGGTGGGGGGATCGGGACCGACGGGCTGCATTGGGCGCAGCCGAGCTCGCTGCTGAACCAGCGAACGGTGTCCGGAAGGACGATGGCAGCGGCCCGGCCGTTGCCCATGCGGAACGCGGTTGAAAGCGAGTCGGCCACGCGGGTCGATTCCAATTGCGACCAGCTGATGCGGTCCACGACCACGAGGATCTCTTCCCGTCCCCAGGCCTGCTGATCGGCTTCCGTCAACGACTCGAGATCGACCACCCGATCCTTTGAGAACACGCGAAGGAAGCCCTGGGCGATGAGTACGCGCGGCCATTGCTCCAAAGATCCCGCACTGAAGGGAAAAGCAATAACCAGACGGCTCTTTTCCGGGAGATCCTGCAGGTGACGCAGGGCGCGCTCTGGGGTATCTTGAAAAACCGGCTGTCCGCAGGTTGGGCAGTGGGGGGCGGCCAGTCGGGCATAAAGCAGCTTGAGATAATCGTTGATTTCGGTGATGGTTCCGACTGTGGACCGGGAGCTCCGGACGGCGGTACCCGCTTCGATGGCAATGCTTGGGGGGATGCCATCGATGACGTCGGCTTTAGGCGGGTCCATGCGCTCGAGAAACTGGCGCGTGTAGGGCGAAAAGGTCTCGACGTAGCGCCGCTGGCCTTCCGCGTACAAAGTGTGGATAGCCAGGCTGGATTTGCCGGAGCCGCTCACGCCGCTGATGGCGATCAGCTGGCTCAATGGAAGATCCAGGTCGACATCTTTCAGATTATGCTGGGAAACGCCGCGCAGGCGTATCATTGTCGCTTCGCTCAAGTGGGATTCCTCGAAATCCGGGTTCACGGCCCTGAGATTGCCTGTCTGAAAAGCCCGGATCCAGCGTGAAGGTTCGTGTCGTGCTCCGTGCATGCTGTGATCGAAAAACGCTGCGGCCTGCTGGCGCTCCCTGGATAGGGATTCATCTTCTCGCGGTCCTTATCTGCTTGGGCCAAGTTGCCATTTGCCGGGGAGGAGCAGTCATGGCTCAGACGAGCGAACCTCAAAGGGCTCTCAAGGAGCACCTGCACTCACTCACGGTGACCATTGGCGAACGAAGTGTAAGCATGCCCCGAAACCTTTTGAAAACCCAGCGGTACATCTCGTCGTTCTTTGACGCGTTGGGGATTCCAGCCGAGCTTGAGCCCTTCCGGTATTACGACCTTCCCGTCGCCAACGTCATCGCCCGCATCGGACCGGATGAGAAGCCGGCCGCGCGCTTTCTCCTGGGGGCTCACTACGATTCCGTGGAGGGTACGGTCGGCGCGGACGACAATGCGAGCGCGGTGGCCGTTCTTCTGGAGACGGCCCGTCAGCTGGCCGAGTTGGCGCGCCAGAAGGAATTGGCGGTTTCCGTCAAGTGTGTGGCCTTCGCCCTCGAAGAGCCTCCGGTATTTACCACTCGCTACATGGGCAGTAAAGTCCATGCGGAAGGCATGCGACAGCGCGGAGAAGCGCTCGACGGCATGCTGTGCCTGGAAATGGTGGGCTACGCCTGCAAGACGAAAGGGTGCCAGAATTACCCGTTTCCTCTCAATTTCATGAGATACCCTCCGCAAGGGGATTTCATCGGCATCGTGGGCGACTTTGCGTCTCGCTCGCTCACGCGGGCCATTCATCAACGCTTCAGGCAAAATCCTGCGCTGCCCGCCATTCCCTTGACGGTTCCCTTCAGCGGCTGGCTGTTGCCGTCCGTCCGGTTGAGCGACCACGCCTCCTTCTGGGATGAAGGGTATCGTGCCGTCATGATTACGGATACGGCTTTTTTCAGAAATCCGCACTACCATTTGCCTTCCGACACGGCGGATACATTGGATTATGGTTTCATGGCCGAACTGGTACGGAGTCTCGTGCTGTTTTTTCAAACCTCGTCAAAGGGCCTTCCTCACCCCTGAAATTGGTATGGCATTTGCTCTTTCCAGGCGGAGGAAGCACACGGTGGGCAGCGAGACGCCGTGGTGGCTCGACTGTGCTTCCGGTCATTCGATCCAAGCCAAGCCATGATCTTTTCTATAACAATGGGTTTCTGAATGGGAGCCCGAGAATTAATTTCGGACTGTATTCCCTGGTTTCTCTTGCCTGAAATGTCAGGGGTGCTAAAATAAGCGACCTTTTTCCCCGCCGCGTAAGAGAGTGGTTTCCGCACTCGTTCATTCCTTTTAACGATCAAATGTGAGGAGGCATTTGAATGAACTGCAAAACGAGGAGTTTCAGGCTTGCTGCCATCTTGTTGATTGTGGCGCTCATCGTGCCGCTGGTTGCCGCACCGCCGGCGTTCTCCAAAGTGCCGTCGATGACGGGGTTCACGCAGTCGTTGGATGAGAGTGCGGACAGAGAGCCGTTCGAGGTTGAGCCTCAAAAAGTCCCTGACCCTCTCGAAAAGCTCAATCGAGGTTTCTACCACTTCAACGATAAGCTTTACTTCTGGTTCCTGAAGCCCATCGCGACTGTCTGGGGCGCATTCGTCCCCTTGGGCTTTCGCGTGTGTATTCGGAATGTTTACCATAACGTGCTGTTTCCGGTGCGTTTCATGAACAATCTCTTCCAGGGCAAATTCAGGGCTGCTGGAACCGAAATCTCCCGATTTGCAATCAACACGACACTGGGAGTCGGCGGTATGTTCGACTTTGCCCACACACAGTATGGTCTCGATCCGCGAGAAGAGGACTTTGGGCAGACCCTGGGACACTACGGCATGCAGCCGGTCGCCTACCTGAACTGGCCGATCCTGGGTCCCTCCAGCGTGCGTGACACGATCGGCTCGGCGGTCGACACGTTCCTGAACCCGCTCACCTACATTCTCTTCTTCGGCGTGGACGATGTGGGCGTCAGCATGGGCGTTCGAGGTGGGCTGATGGTCAACAACACGTCGATCACCTTGGGAGAATACGAAGATTTCAAGAAGCGGGCGCTCGACCCGTATGTGTCGCTGAGGGATGCGTATCTGCAAAACAGGGCGCGGGATGTGGCTCGATAGGAGGCTGCCCCGGGGGACTGCATGGTCCCTTTACGGTTGAATTGATCGAATGGAGTCTTTCCCCCGGGTGGTGTATGTCGGGCCTTGGGGATGCAAGGCATAAACAGAGAGGCAGGCTGTCCGCGACGGCCTGCCTCTCTGTTTATGCGCTGTAATGCTCGACAATGGCTCGTGTGAGTCCCGGGATGGTATAGTCGGCGGGCATGATGGAGACCGAGAGCCCGTGCTCGACGGCGGTCTGGGCCGTGACCGGCCCAATGCACGCGATGGTGACGGGAGCCAGAAGCGGCATGATGTCATCGCGCTTGAACAGACTGAAGAAGTTGCTCACGGTCGAAGAAGACGTGAAGGTCACGCAATCGATGGAGCCCTCCTTGAAACGTTCCAGGACCCCGCTGCTTTTCTCTTCGGGGAGCACGGTCTCATAAGCCGGCACAACGTCCACGACCGCTCCGCGCTCCCGCAACGTGTCCGGCAAAACGTCCCGGGCGACCAGGGCGCGAGGCATCAGAAAGCGTCGTCCGTTAATGTCTTCTCCCGCCAGTCCCTCCAGGATCGACTCGGCTCGGTATTCCTTGGGGATCAGATCCGGCCTCAGTCCCCGCTGCTCCAGGGCCTCGGCCGTTTTGGGCCCGATGGCTGCAAGCTTGAGGCTGCCCAGGGCACGTGCATCTTTCCCCGCGCTCCAGAGTCGCTCCATGAAGAAGCGCACGCCGTTGACACTGGTGAAGATCGCCCAGTCGTAATCCGCAAGGCTTCCGATAGCGGCATCCAGGGGCTCCCATGAGCTCGGGGGAGCGATCTGGATGGTCGGAAACTCGATGCACTGGGCCCCCAGCCCTTCGAGTGTGGCTTTGAAATCGCTCGCTTGCTCTCGGGCCCGCGTGACGATGATGCGCCTGCCAAAAAGCGGCCGCTTTTCAAACCAGTTGAGCTGATCTCTCAAGTGAACAACCTCCCCCACGACCGTGATGGCGGGGGGCTTCAACTGGGCACGGGCCACCTGCTCGGCAATGTCCGCGAGGGTGCCCGTCACGGTTTTCTGCTCCGGAGTCGTCCCCCAGCGGATGACCGCGACCGGCGTCTCTGGCGCTCGTCCGTTTGCGATGAGGTTCCGGCAGATGTCCGGGAGATTCTTCACGCCCATGAAAAAAACGAGTGTTCCGACTCCAGTTGCGATCTTGTCCCAGGCGATCTTGGTCTCACTTTCCTGGTCCTCGCGCTCATGCCCCGTGATGAAGGCCATGGTGGCCGTGTAGTCCCTGTGGGAAAGCGGGATTCCGGCATAGGCGGGGACCGCGACCGCGGAGGTGATCCCCGGGATCACCTCGAACGGGATGGCGTGCTCGACCAGGACTTGGGCTTCCTCGCCGCCCCGCCCGAAGACGTACGGGTCTCCTCCCTTGAGGCGCACCACCAGGTGGTCCCGGCCCTTCAGGACAAGAAGTTCGTTGATGCCCATCTGTGGAAGCGTGTGGTCTCCCCCCTTCTTGCCGACGTAAATCCGCTCCGCGGTAAGGGGGGCCAGGCTGAGAAGCGCCTCGTTCGCCAGGTAGTCGTAGATGACCACCTCGGCTTTTCGCAAGACCTCCAGACCCTTCAACGTAAAGAGGCCCGGGTCTCCCGGGCCGGCTCCGACGAGATAGACTTTGCCTTTGGGCACGCTCTTAATCCTTTTCGAGACTCAGCAGGCGTTGTAGACGTCCTGAAGGATGCGCCGGGCACCGGCGTCGAGGAGCTCGTTGGCAATTCTTCTTCCCAACGCGGCGGCTTCGGATCGCGGTGCAACCTCCGTTTTCGCATAGACTTCGACCCCATCCAAGGAGGCCAGCAGGCCGCTCAATGTGACCTCATTCCCGGAAACCGTAGCGTGTCCCCCGATGGGGACCTGGCAGCCGCCTTCAAGGGTCTGAAGAAAGGCGCGCTCGGCCTCCACCGCTACCGCCGTGTCCGCGTGGTGGAGCGGGTCGGCCAATCGGCGGGTTGCTTCGTCGTTCGACCGCAATTCGAGGCCCAGCGCTCCCTGGCCGATGGCAGGGACAAAGGTGGACGGGTCGAAGTATGCCGTGATCCGATCCTTCCACCCCATGCGATGAAGCCCGGCGGCCGCCAGGATGATGGCATCGTACTGGCCGCCTTCGAGCTTCTTCAGCCGGGTGTCGAGGTTTCCTCGCAGCATCTCGACGCGAAGGTCCGGTCGGAGGTGCTTGATTTGGGCGGCCCTGCGCAGGCTGCTGCTGCCGACCACCCCTCCCTGTGGAAGGTCCGCCAGGCTCGTGCCGTGCTTAGCGACCAGCACGTCACGCGGGTCTTCCCGCTCGGGAACGACGCCGATCTTCAGCCCTGGTGGAAGCTCGGCGGGGACGTCCTTCATGCTGTGCACGGCGAGATCCACTTCCCCGGCGAGGAGGGCGTCTTCGATCTCTTTCACGAAGAGCCCTTTCCCGCCGACTTTCGCCAGCGGCACGTCCTGGATCCGGTCCCCGGTGGTTTTGATGATTGTGAGCTCGACCCGCAGGCCGGGCCACAGCGCTTCGAGGGCTTGCTTGATGAGGCCGCTTTGGGTTAGCGCCAGCTGGCTTCCGCGGGTTCCGATGCGCAACGATTTTTCCGTCAACGTCCCACCTTGCCTTTCATGCGTTAGTGGCAGGTGCTGCAGTTGCCGCCCGCGCAGCCCGCACAGGAGGACGCTCCGGCTGGCCCCATGCGGCTGCTGGCAGCGCCCTTGTCGCCACCGCTGCTCTTGAAGCCGAAGACCGACATCTTTCGCTGCACGTTGGCCGATTCGCACTTGGGGCAATTCACCGCCTCATCACTACGAAAAACCAGCCTCTCAAAACTCTCACAACACTGACAGCATTCGTATTCGTAAATCGGCATTCCTACTCCCTCCAAATCCATTCAAAGAAGGCTCAATTCGACCGGATCACCATCCTGCACGGCCTTGAGCGCCGTGGCATCGCCAAGGACTCTCCCCACACGATTCACGGCGCTCGCCGGTCTAATTTCATTTCCCTGGCTGAGGGGAGTCCGCCCGAAAAAGATGCAGAAGGCGCTTCCTTTGGGCCAATAACCTAGATCTCCGACTTCGACAACCTCCACCGCCGTTTCGTCCAGGGCTTCCTTGACCGGTATGGCGAAATAGATCTCATCGCCCCACGTGCTCGCTTCGGCCTTGAGGGGCAAGGCCGACAGAATGGCGCGGGCTGTCGCCGAATCGGCCAGCTCGGCCTGAAGGGACACGCTTCCGGCCTGAATGTGAATTCGATGTCCCATGGTCACTTCTCCGTGGCTAGCCGCTCTTTCACGCCGGCCATGAGCAAGGGGAGCATGATCTCATGGTGGCCGATGAGGCTCATCCCCTTCCCGTGGCCCATGGTCGGGCGCTCCACGACGTTCACCTGGGTCCGGTAATGGCGTTGGAAATCCATGTTGATCGTCGTCAGTCCCCGGAGGGAGTGCCCCAGATTGTGAGCCACGCTGACGGCTTTGAGGAACACTTCCGGGAGAATCACCGCGGAGCCGAGGTTGACGTAGACCCCCTGTTCGAGCGTCGAGACCAGGCGGGCGAAAAGCCTGAAATCATGCAGCGTGAGGGCACCCATGGCAGCGCCGTCCATCTCGGGGCTCATGTGGATGATGTCGGTCCCGAACGCCACGTGGACGGTCAGCGGCAGCCCGAGGCGGGCCGCGGTGGCGAGGAGACTCATGTGAGCGAAGGGCGCCCTTTCCTGAAGCAGCCGCTCTCCGACGGCCCGCCCCAGGCCGACACCGCCTTGGGCATGGGCGGCCTTCACGGCCCCGTGGATGCATTCGGCGGTCTCGCGCGCCGTCCCGAACTGCCCCTGATCCAGGTGTGCCGCGACGTCCTCCGACGTCTTGCCGGCGAGCGCGACTTCCACGTCGTGGATCACGCCGGCGCCGTTGAGTGCAAGCCCGGTGAGCAAGCCGCTTTCCATGGCGTCCACCAGGATTGGATTGAGCCCGACCTTGATGGGGTGGGCACCCATTCCGAGGAGGACGGTGCGACGACCCCGAACGGCGCGTGCAAGGGCATCGACTGCGTCGCGCAGAAGCTCTCCCGCGAGAATGCACGGCAGGCTGTCAAGAAAACCCGTGAATGAGCCTCCCGGGGACCAGGGACGACCGAAGTCGTCCAGCTTCACCTTGCTTTGACGGTCCTTCAAGCTGGTTGTCTTCAGTCCCTCAAAGCTGAGAGGCTCCCAGGGTTTGTCCTCCGATTGCCGGCTCATGAGCGTTTCTCCATGTCTCCATAAAGCATGTCGTCGACCAGGCCGCACAGGACGTGGCCCACCGTGATGTGGCTTTCCTGGATGCGGGCGGTGTTTCGGGACGGGACGTGCAGCATGAGATCGCCGTACAGATCCATGTCGCCTTCCGCCGCTCCCGCCCAGCCGATCGTTCGCAGGTTGTGCTCCCGTGCCCACCGGAGTGCCTTGACGACGTTCGGGGAGCGACCGCTCGTGCTGATGCCGAGGGCGACGTCCCCTTCGTGCGCGAGCGCCTGGAGCTGCTTCAGGAAGATATCCTCGAATGCATAGTCATTGCTGATGCTGGTGAGGATCGAGGTGTCCACGGTGAGGGCCAAGGCCGGGAGAGGCGGGCGCTCCATTTGAAACCGGTTGACGAATTCTGCGGCAAGGTGCTGGGCGTCGGCCGCGCTGCCTCCGTTCCCGAAAAGAAAGAGCCGGCGCTTGCCTCGAAAGGCCTCGACGATCATTTCCGCCATATCGACCACGAGCTCCATGCCGCCCTGCAGCAGCGCCTCCTTAACGGCGATGCTGTCGCGAACGATCTGCTCGGCGGCTATCCGATACGTCTCCTTCCGTGTGGGCTCCATGCGGTCATTCTCCAATAGGGGTTCGCACGCCTTCGCCGTGCCGGGCGTCTTCTTCCAGCAGGGCCAGCAGCCGGGTCGCGACGGGGCCGGGGCGCCCCGTCCCGATGGAGTGCCCGTCATAGCGGACGACGGGCATGATGTCGAACGTGGTGCCGAACATCATGATCTCGGCGGCCTCGCGTGCCTGGGGAGGTGTGATGTCCGCTTCCTGGATCCGAGCGAGCTCTCCCGTCCCAAGGAGGGGCCGAGCGAGCTCGATCGCCCGCGTCACCGTCGTCCCGCGAAGCACGCGCTCGAAGCGTGGCACGAGGAGCTCCCGCTTCGCGGTCACGATGCCGATGTTCTCCGTCGGTCCCTCGGCCAGAAAGCCTCTTTCATCAAGGGATACGGTGTAATCCACGCCGGCATCCACGGCTTCCTTCTTCATGAGCACGTTGGGCAGATAGTTGCAGCTTTTCACGCCGGCGAAAAGGGTCGGCTTGATCGGGATGGCGCTCGTCTGGAGGGTGGCGCCTTGGGCGTATTGGTCGGGAGAAGGGCGCTGCAGGGTGGTCACCACAATGTAGAGCTGGCTTGCCGGGCATTCGTAAGGGTTGGTGGTATAGCCTCCCGGTCCTCGCGAGACAAAGAGGCGGACCACGCAGTCCGGAGCTTCGGCTGCCCGAGCGGTGGCCAGGATGATGCGTCGGAGCTCGTCGCGCTCGCAGGGGAGGGGGATGGTGCTGATGGCGGCCGACCGCTCGAGCCGGGCGAGGTGGCGGTCCAACAGATAGAGAGCCCCCTCGACCGCCTTGAAAGCCTCGAAGATTCCGTCACCCCGGTGCACGAGATGGTCGTCTATCGGAACCATCATGAGCCTCGGGTCCCGGATGATTCCTCGGTACCAGCTGGAATACATGGCCAGATAAGCGGCATGGTACGGCCGGCTCAGTTTGCGGAGACCGTCCACGACATCGTCGAAAGTCAAGGTGCACAACGTTTCACTCATGAGACACCGTCTCGATCCGTGAGGGGCCGCCCCTTGAGGTTGCCCCGTGAAAGGCGATCAAGGTCCGCTGCCGCTTGCCGGATCCTGTGGTTCATACTATGATCGAATGCTCCATGAACCTGGCGCCCACGATGGGAGAGAAGTCCCGGTTCGGGGCAACACTTGGGGGCGTGGGGTTCGGATTGCTTCCAAAGCGGCCACCAAGATAATCAACGGGGGCTCCTTCGGCAAGGAAAAAGGAGGAATCCATGGGACTTGCTTCAGGGTGAGGGACAAGGGCAGGATACGAGCCATCGTGTTCGATTTCGACGGGACCCTGGCCGAGCTGCATCTCGATTTCTCGCGAATGAAACGGGAGGTGGACGCGCTTGCCGTGGAGCTTTTGCCGGATGCGGAGATGCTTCCGTTACGCGTTCTAGAGTGGCTGGAGGTGCTGAGGGCTGAGGTCGCGAGGCGTGCGCCGCACCGGCTAGCCGAGTTTGTTCGGCGAGCGGACGACATCATACACGACATGGAAATCGATGCGGCTCGAAGGGGAGCCCTCTTTCCGTTCACCCGCCCCATGCTGGAGGGTCTCCAACGGCAGGGCGTCAAGGCGGCGGTGATCACCCGAAACTGCGAAGCAGCGGTGCGGCTGGTTTTCCCGGATGTGGACCGTTACTGTACCGTGCTGCTTGCCCGCGGCCATGTCCCGAAAGTCAAGCCCGATCCCGATCATCTGCTGCGTGCGCTCGAAATGATGGAATGCGGGCCGGAAGGAGCCTTGATGGTAGGGGACCACCCGCTTGACGTGGAAACCGGAAAACGGGCCGGAGTCCTGACGGCCGGAGTTTCCAGTGGACGGGTTTCCAGCGATGAGCTTTCCCGATCGGGAGCCGACTGGGTGGCTGCGGACTGCCAGGGTCTCATGCAGCAGCTCGGGCTGTTCGGGGCAGAGTGAGCCAATCGCGTCGCAACACCGACGGGGGGCTATGCTACAGACTTAAGCGACGAACAGCGTCACGAGATGACGGGGAGATGTGGCGACACGGGGATGGGGTGATCCTGACAAGCGGACATCTCCCGGGTTGCAGACAGCCACTGTCGTACTTGGCGTCCCTGCGTCTTCCCCCTCTCCAAGTCTCCCCGTCCCTGAATCAACATGATCTGGGGGCTGCGGCTTAGCGCAGCAGTCGAAACGTTGTTGGAAGGCAGAAAGGGGCTGCTCATGAGAATCGAGCTTCATTCGGAAAGCATTCGGGCAAGGCGGGCGGTCCTGGGGTTTGGGGGCTGGTCGGACGCCGCCGGGACCATCGAGGCGGCGCTCGCGGAGCTGCGGAGCCTGATCCCGTGCGAGCTTGTAGCGACGTGGGATCTCGATGGCTACTGGCACGTCGGCTCCATGCGGCCCATCGTGCAAATCCGGCATGGACAGATCCAAGGACTCGACTGGCCCGCCTATCATTTTCTGATAACTAGGCCAGCCTCGGGGGAACCCTTCATTGTCGGCTACGGCCCCGAGCCTGCCCTGCACTGGAGGCGATTCACGGACGAGCTGCTTCAGCTTCTCAAAGGGTGGGGCTGTGAGGAGCTCGTCCTCTTGGGCAGCCTCTATGACCAGATCTTTCACGATGAGATCGTGATCTCGGCGATCGTTCAGGATCCGGGAGCCTACAACCGTGTCCTGGATCTCGGATGCCGGCAGATTGACTATGCCGGCCCGGGAGCTGTCCATTCGGCAATCATGGAGACGACCAGGGCGTCCGCCTATCCCTGCCTCGGCCTGTGGACCCATCTTCCGTTCTACCTCGAGACGCCCCATGAGCTGCTCATGGCCCGATGCATCGAAATGGTCGGCAACCTCATGGATCTTGACCTGCATCCGCTTCATCTCATCGAGCGGTGGCGCGATCGGGAGCGGGAGATCGATGACCTCGTGAGCAGTAACCAGCAGCTGCGCCAATCCATCGATGACATGAGGAAGCGCAGGGACCGTGGGGAAGGGGGAGACGGGCGCAAGATCGTGCGCATGCACGATTTCCTGAAAAAGAAGCACGATGAGCCCCCCGACCAGGGGGCGTAGCGACCAACCCGATCGTTCAAGGAGGGCAGGCATGAGTATTCGGTACAGACGGTGTAGCGCACAGGAGAACCCGCACGATGCGAGTGCCGGGGCACCCCTTAGCTCGCTGACCGACATCTCCTCGATTCTCCTGGGGAAGACAGTGTTCTCCGCCGGCTGGGAGGGCGAGGGAGGGACCCACTCTTTCTCGATCCAGCTTTCGGACCGAAGCAGCGTCTGGTTTTTTGGAGGGCCAGGCCAGCCTCGGATTGTGCTCGTCGATCCACCATCCTAAAGAGAGCCGGGTTGAGCCGGGTCCCGAGGACAACGCCACACCTCGCATGGCTGCGCCTGCACCGGCTCATCCTGCTTCCCTCCCAATCCTTCTGCCTTGGCTCTTGCACCCTGTTTCGCGATTTCAACGACAGGCTTCGCCGGTTGGGCCTGCCGGATATCATTCACGTTAACTACTTCTCGAGGGGACTGCAGTCCTCCCGAGAGCGGTGGATAATCCCAGAGCCAAACCAGCACTCGTCCGATGCCAAGATAAACGTAATCAGCCGTCGGCGGATGGCCGATAATCCTTGTGATGACGAAGCTCACGTCAATCTCCCACGCAACTCACACGCTGGATTGATCAAACAGAACGGGCCAACCAGAGTCCTTCCGGCTCCTGTGGAATTCTGTTCTTGCGAGCCCATTGGTGTGACTGAGCGTCGATCAGCAGAAAGGCTCAGAAGATGGTCTATTGTTCTTCATCACTCAAGAGGTAAAAGCTATAAGGGGGGATTATGTCTCGGCAAATCGGACTTTCCGGAAAAATGATGTCACTGGGCGTAGCTGCGGTGGTCGGCTTCTCGATCGTTCTCGCGTTTGTCTACATCAAGATCGAAACAAGGGTGCACGAAAGCAAACGGACGATGATCAAAGGGGCGGCTGATATCGCCTTCAGTCTCATGACGGAGTATGAAGCCCGAGTCAAGTCGGGTGAGCTCTCTCGTGAAGAGGCTCAAAGGCGGGCAGCTCTCAGGATCAAAACTCTTCGGTACAGCGGGCAGGAGTATTTCTGGATCAATGATCTCATTCCCAAAATGATCGTGCATCCATTCAAGCCCGAGCTGGATGGGAAAGATATCAGCGGTATCAAAGACCCGAACGGGAAGGCGCTTTTCATAGAGTTTGTCAAGACCTGCAAGGAAAAAGGGGAGGGCTTCGTGGACTATATGTGGCCCAAGCCAGGGAAAGAGGCGCCCGTGTCCAAGGTTTCCTTTGTCAAAGTGTTTGAGCCTTGGGGGTGGATAATCGGAACGGGAGTGTATACAGACGACATCCAGACCGAGATGCGGCAAATCAGCCTGCTCTTTTTTGGGGCGGCCGGGTTGGTCGGACTTGGACTGTTGGCTCTCTCGTGGTTGGTTGCACGAAGTACCGCGCGTCCCATCAATCGAGCGGTTGACGGACTTACCGAGAGCGCCGAGCACATCGCTTCCGCTGCCGGACAGATCTCTTCAGCAAGCCAGCAACTGGCCGAAGGTGCCTCCGAGCAAGCGGCGGCAATCCAGGAGACATCGGCATCTCTTGAAGAAATCTCCTCCATGACCAGGAAAAACGCGGAGAACGCGGGCGAGGCGGACCGGCTCATGAAGACAACGAACCAGATTGTCTTGCGGGCAAACACGACGATGCACAGCCTGACCTCCTCGATGGAAGAGATTTCCAAGGCGAGCGAAGAAACGCAGAAGATCATCAAGACGATCGACGAGATCGCCTTCCAAACCAACCTGCTTGCCCTGAACGCCGCTGTTGAAGCCGCAAGGGCCGGGGAGGCCGGAGCAGGCTTCGCCGTTGTTGCCGATGAGGTGAGAAACCTGGCCATGCGTGCGGCGGATTCCGCCAAGAATACGGGAGCCCTTATTGAAGACACCGTCAAGAAGATCAGGGTGGGGGCGAATCTGGTTGGGCAAACCAACCATGACTTCGGCGAAGTAACCTCCATGATCACCAAGTCGGGTGAGCTGGTGGGAGAGATCGCAGCCGCATCGACGGAGCAGGCCCAGGGCATCGATCACCTCAACCAAGCCGTCCAGGAGATGGACAAGGTCGTACAGCAGAATGCAGCCAGCGCGGAGGAGACCGCTTCGATCACCCAGGACATGAACTCACAAAGCGAGCAGGTGCGAGGGCTGGTGGTCGGTCTTGCGAGGCTTGTGGGAGCCCGAAATCGATCGGTTGTCGATTCCAAAGGAGCAAAAGAGCAAGAAAAGAAATCCAGCGATTCCCTCTCGATGTCAGTGCAGGGCGTCTTGCAGTCACACGTCGGGTGCAACGGCAAGCGAGGGAATGGATCTCAGCGGAAGCCCAAACACCTTCGGCCCCAACAGGTAATCCCTATGGATGACATGCAGTCTTTTTGAGAGCCTTCCGCTTCTTTGGGGAAGTCACACGAAGCAAGACATCCATAACAAGGCAGGAGCACGGCAGGAAGCGTGCTTCAAGACAACGCTCGTTTCAAAATCACGAATCATAGCACCAGCCTCGGATCAAGGTTCGAGGCTGGCTATAGGGGCTCGTTCGACCAGGTGCCTGGGCTCATTGGGACCTCGGGAACCCCTTCCAGAATGCCTTAATCGGGAGCATTCAGGATTCTCTACGTCAAGTCGTGTGGCAGTCGTCGGGTCCAGGGAGGCAGACGCCGAAGCGGCTGGCGTGCCTGAACCTTTTTCCGCTGCAGTTCCATCACCTTATGGGAATTGGTTCCATGGGGTCACGGCAAGGGGCTCATATCCTTTGCCTTGAGCCAGGATATCCAGTGAAAGGAGTCCAAGGGGGGTCAAGACGGGGTGGAGTCTATCGTTGCGCTCCATCAGATCGACCACCAGCAGGTAGCGATGGCAGCTGTGACAAACGTGGATCCGCTCTCTGGGGCGTTCTGCGACCGTAAGGATTTCCATCTGCTCCTGGTCCCCCTGCCCACAGGACGGGCACACCAACCGGACAAACCTCCACACGCTCCCACAAAGCGAGCAGTGAAGGTTCATTCGACCGGCCTTTGAAATCAGGAACTCCGAATCATCCCCTTTTTCCTTCAAAAAGCCAAAGTCCGGCGCCCCTCCGCAAATCGGGCAGGTGCTCCTGTACCAGAGGTCTTCATCGATCAGAGCGGCCAGCCGCTCGGCAGCCCGCCGCAGACAGGGGTTGAGAATCTCGAGAATAAGGAAGGACATGGAATCCGTTGGAATGGCGATGGCCTCGGCGATCGCATCCAACGATTCCCTTCCGTCGTGGAGAGAAGCTTGGAGAAACTGAGCGGCGAGCCCGGGCCGTTCGGACAACGCCTCGCGCAGTCGGGCAGCATCCGATGCAATGTGTGGAAATGTGCGCTCGATCACCGGGAGGAGCTGCTCGCCCGCATCGAGAAGACAGCGCTCCAGACCAGAGATGTCCCGGCTCGCCCAAAGCGGCTCGCCCCGCCCAAACGCGTCGGGATCGAAGGTGCAGGTGTCCGACCAGGCGGAAGTGTCGATGAGCAGACCATTTTGCGCATCGGCCAGCGTCGCGAAGGCCCTGGCGACATCCTCGATCTCGGGGGATTTGGCCAAGATGTCGGCCATGGCAGACTCGGTATCCTGAGTGAGCGTCTCGGCAGCCACGTTGATGGACACGTTACGCATCTCCTTGTTGGGATCTCTCGAGGTGGAAGTAATGAGCACATGGACTGCCGCTTCAAGAACGGTCCATGCGCTCATTGGGATTCAGTACGAGTCGCTCGGGTGGCCCCGCCTGTTACCCGGCCAGGCGCCGAAGCGGGCTCACCAGGCTGGAAAGGAGCGTCCTTCGAGACAACGGCTCGGTGGGACGTTTCTCCCTGGAGGCGCGCTTTTTGGCCGGCTCCGTGACCAGATAGATCACGGCAACCTCTTCCGGATCGATGAGCTGCGCCTGCGGATTCGTCTTTTTCAGCGCTTCGAGCCGCTCACGCGCCAGCTTCAGCATATCGGCCCGTTCTCCAAAGTTCATGGTCCCCGTGCAGCACGTCTTGACACACGCCGGCAGCATGTTCGCCTCGACCCGGTCGATGCACATGTCGCACTTGGTCAGGAGACCGGTTTTTTCATCAAGCCGGGGAATGTTGTAGGGGCACGAATCCACCACTTCCTTGCATTGCT
>CALBZH010000237.1 GCA_937889795.1 uncultured Syntrophobacteraceae bacterium
GCATCAGTTGGAATCGACCTTGGGCTCAGCCGAGAAGAAAAAGAAGCGCTGCTGAAGCTCGCGCGACAAACCATCGAAGCACGATGCCAGGGCAAGCCGGCTCCCAAGCCGGAAGCGACGTCTCCGCGTCTCAAGGAGCATCGAGGGGCCTTCGTCACGCTGCACAAGAAGGGGGAGCTGCGAGGCTGCATCGGCCATATCGTTGGCGTGCGGCCGCTCGTCGAGTCGGTCGCCGAAATGGCCGAAGCCGCCGCTTTCCACGATCCCCGGTTCCCGTCGGTGCGTGCCGAGGAAGTGCGCGAGCTTGAGATCGAAATCTCGGCCCTGACTCCGATGCGGCGGATATCCGACCCGAAGGAAGTCGAGATCGGGCGGCACGGTCTTTACATGAAGCGGGGCAGCCGCTCCGGCCTGCTCCTGCCTCAAGTCGCGACCGAACAGGGCTGGGATCGGACCCTATTTCTGGAGGGCACATGCCGAAAGGCGGGCCTGGACCGAGACGCGTGGAAAGACCCGGCCACGGAGATCTACATTTTCTCCGCAGACATCTTCCAAGAGCAGGAGCATTAAGGAGGCCGTCATGCTCAGCCGCCGTGAATTCATCAAACGATGCGGGTCCTGCGCATTGCTGTGTGGCTCCCTTCAGCCCCCTCTTCTCGCCTCCCTGGCGAGGAGCTCGCGCGCGCAAACGCTGGAGAAGGGACGGATCGGGCGAAAGTTGTCGCCCTATTTCACGCCGCTCGACGGTCGGATCGTCCGCTGCGAGCTCTGTCCGCGCCAGTGCGAGGTGGCCCCCGGGGAGCGCGGTGAATGCCGCGTCAGGGAAAACGTCGATGGGCGCTATTACTCGCTCGTCTACGGGAATCCCTGCGCCGTTCATGTGGACCCCATCGAGAAGAAGCCCTTCTTTCACGTCCTCCCGACAACCACGTCCTTTTCCCTGGCAACTGCGGGGTGCAACCTTCACTGCAAGTTTTGCCAGAACTGGGAGATCTCCCAGGCGGCGCCAGATGAGACGCTCAACTACGACATGGCACCCGAGCGGGTTATCGATCTGGCGCTGAAGAGCGGATGCCGCTCCATTGCATCCACCTACGTTGAGCCCTCCATCTTCATCGAATATATGATGGACCTGGGACGCCTGGCCAGGGGAGCCAAGCTCCTCAAGGTCATTCACTCCAATGGCTTTCTCTGTGAAAAGCCTCTCCGCGACCTGTGCGGTGTTTTGGACGCCGCCTGCATCGACCTGAAGGGTTTCACGGAGGCTTATTACCGTGAAATGACCGGCGGCAGCCTCCAGCCCGTCCTCGACACCTTGAAACGGCTTAAGGATTTGAAGGTTCACACGGAGCTCGTCACGCTGATCGTTCCGGGCAAAAACGACGACCCTGAGCAGCTCAGGGCCATGTGCCGCTGGGTCCGCCAGGAGCTCGGACCCGACGTGCCGCTTCATTTCAGCCGCTTCTATCCGCAGTACAAACTGAAGAGTCTCCCGCCAACGCCCGTGCCCACGCTGGAGCTGGCCAGGAAAATCGCCATGGAAGAAGGGCTGCACTACGTGTACATTGGGAATGTTCCTGGAAACGGCGCCGAGCACACCATTTGCCCCCGCTGCCAAGCCAGACTGATCGAACGGCGGGGCTATCAGGTGGATGTGAAAGAGCTTCAGGACGGCCGCTGCCGCAAGTGCGGTCTGCCGATTCCCGGCATCTGGAAAACGGGTTGAGGATTGGATCGATGCTGCATGTTGGATTCTGGATGCCGGACAAGCTCAAGCCATGGCCGCGAAGCGCTTCGTCCAGCACGAAGCGTCCAATACCTTGACCAGATAAGTATTGGATCTCCCCGCGACACACCAGGACATGAATGCTATGTCAGACAGCCAGGCGCCACCTCCGACAGCGCAGATACTCCTCGTGGACATCCCCATCGCCAGAATGCTTCTCCAGCGACTGGTGCTCCCCTTTTCGGCCCTCGTCCTCACCTTCCTGTTCGGAGCCGGGGGATTTCTCATCATCGGGAATGGACGTTGGACCGTCTTCGACTGCGCCTATATGACCAGCATCACCCTGACCACGGTGGGATACGGCGAGACCCTGGACCAGATGGGAAGCGACGCCCGTCTCTTTGCCATGGTCCTGATGTGGCTGGGAATGGGCGTCACCTTGTATGCGGTTTCGACGATCACGGCTTTTCTCGTGGAGACGGATCTCAGGCGGATTTTGAGGGAGCGGCGCATGGAAAAGAAACTGCAAAGCACGAAGAACCATTACATCGTTTGCGGGTTGGGAAAGACGGGGTTCAACATCGTCCAGGAGCTCTGCACGACGCGGCAGCCGTGTGTGGCGATCGATGCAAGCCCGGAGCATCTCCAACGGACACAAAAGCATTTCGATGGTCTCTACTACCTTCTCGGGAACGCCACGGAAGAGGAAATCCTAAAACGGGCCGGAATCGAGCACGCCGCGGGGATCATCGCGGCGTTGAGAGACGACAGCGACAACCTCCTCATCACGGTTCAGGCCCGCTATATCAGCCCGACCATCAAGATCGTCGCCCGCTGCAATGAAAACAACCTGACGGACAAGTTCTACCGGGCAGGAGCCAACTACGTCGTGAACCCCGCCTTCATCGGCGGCATGCGGATGGCCAGCGAGATGGTCCGCCCCCACGTGGTCACGTTCCTCGACCGGATGCTGCGCGGCAGGGACCAGTCGATCCGAGTGGAGGAAGCGACCGTTGGCGGGGATTTTTCGTGGGCGGGGAAGACCTTGCGGGAAATCGACATCCGCCGCCAAACCGGGCTCCTCCTGGTGGCTCTCAAGCAGCCGGATTCCGAGGATTTTCGGTACAACCCGGAGCCGGAGGAGCGCCTCCACATCGGGTCGGTGATGATTGTCATCGGCAATTCAGAGCAGGTGGCAAAGCTGCGCGGGCTTTGCACGGGATGCTAGGCCGAAAAGCACCCTTGGTCGTGCGATGTGACGCCACCGACCGAGCTCGGGTCGAGCACGCTGGCGGGTCTATCACTGCAAGACCGCTGGATACCGCGCTCTCTCCACCACCTCTTCCAACGCTCACCTTCTTCACTGCAGCGCTAGAACGGGATATCCTCATCTGGAGGGCCTTGAGGCATGGGGGGAAGGTCTTCGGCGAACTGAGGCGCTGCCGGGGCTTGTGATCGCGTCCGCTGGGGGGGGCTGGATCCTTGGGCCGATTGGCCCTGCTCGTCGGGACCTCCAAGGAATTGCACGTCTCGCGCGACAACTTCGGTCGTGTAACGCTTCTGCCCCTGATTGTCTTCCCACTGCTGCGTGCGGAGCTTCCCCTCGATATACACGAGCCGGCCCTTGCTGAGATAGTTGCCGCAGTTTTCGGCCGTCTTTCCAAACGCCACAACGCGATGCCATTCGGTGCGCTCTTCCCAGCCGCCTTCAGACGTGGGCACCGACTCATTGGTCGCCAGGTTGAATCGGGCGATGGGCGTGCCGTTGGCGGAATAACGCACTTCGGGATCCGCGCCAAGCCTTCCTACGAGAATGACCTTGTTCACCCCTCTTGCCATGGCTCAATCCTATCTTCTTTGATGTGGTCTCATGCCCAAACGGTTCGACGACGATCCCGTCCGTGACCTCCCGGATCCCCCTGGCGAGCACGATGATCGGACCCTTCCCCGCGTTCTGCCAGGCCACGTCATCCTTGCGTCAACCTGTTTCCGTATAGCACAGCGCTGAAGACCTCAGCAAGGCGGAATCCCGAAATGCTTTGTTGACGACCTCCGGGAAACACGCTACATTTCGCAAGGCTTGAGGCGCCAACCGCTTGTTATTAATAGGGATATGATAAAGGATCCCAAAGGAGACACTTCGAAGGGCCTGGAGCCTTCCTTCGCGATCCCCGCAAGCTCTCATGGGCTACGGGGCGGAACCGTTCCACAAGGGATGAGCTACATGCAGAAGATGCGCTCGTTATTCATCTATATTTTTCTATTTTTTTCAACGGTTTATTGCGGGATTTCTGCAATCGTCGTTTTCCTTCTCACCCGCCGAAACGACTGGTCGCATCGTGTCGGAAGCCTCTGGGGCAAGATGAATCTTTGGGTTGCCGGCACACGCGTGCAGATCGACCGGCTGGACAGAATTGTCTCCGGTCGAGCGTACATCTTCGCAGCAAATCATCAGAGCTGGTTCGACATCTTTGCGATCTATGCGTGCATCCCGGTTCAATTCCGTTGGCTGGCCAAGG
>CALBZH010000238.1 GCA_937889795.1 uncultured Syntrophobacteraceae bacterium
TGTCGGCCTTCCTCGGTCCGGGAAGACCACGATTTTTTACGCCCTGACGCGCAGGGGAGGAGAATCCGAGCAGCCAGGCGGTCAGGTGGCCCCGGTGCTTGGCGTGGTCCCTCTTCCGGATTCTCGCGTGGATTGGCTGAGCCAGCTCTATCAGCCCAAGAAGACGACCCATGCCCAGGTCACTTATATGGATCTTCAGGGGCTGCCAGGTCTGATCGAGAGCAAACAGGAGTACATGTCACTCCTGCTCAACCACATGCGTCCCATGGACGCCTTTCTGATGGTCGTACGCAACTTTACCGATGCCTCCTCGGGGGACCCGCAACCCCACAAGGATTTCAGAGAGCTGGCTGACGAGTTTCTCATTGCGGACTTGGGAACCATCGAGAAGCGCATGGAGAAGCTCACGCTGGAAAAGAAGCGGGGCAAGAAGATCCCCGAAACGGAGTGGCAGCTCCTGCAGGAATGTGCGACATGGCTCAATGAGGAAAAACCCCTTCGACTTCGACCCGAGCTGGCCGGCGCCCCGGAGCTTCGCGGCTTCACGCTGCTCTCGGCAAAGCCTTTGTTGATCATTGTGAACAATTCCGACGAGGACGACGCGCTCCCACAAGCGCTATCCGGGTCGGCAGATGCCATGGTCGTGCGAGGCCAGCTCGAGATGGAAATGTCTCAGCTTTCGGAAGCCGACGCGGCTGTATTCCGTCAGGATTTTGGCATTACAGAATCGGCTCTCATGCGGGTCATCCAGCGCTCGTTCTCCCTCTTGAAGCTGGCGACCTTCCTTACGGTGGGCGACGATGAGGTCAAGGCATGGACCATTCCCGAGAACCTTCCCGCTCAAGAGGCGGCAGGCGCGGTGCACTCTGACATTCAGCGAGGGTTTATCCGAGCCGAAGTCGTCGCCTTTGAGGACCTGAAGCGAGCCGGTGATTATACCGCAGCCCGCAAAATGGGAGTTGTTCGACTGGAGGGGAAGACCTATCCCGTCAAAGACGGAGACATCATCCACTTCCGCTTCAATGTTTGACGTTTGTCCACCCCGTCCCTCGCAACAGCAGGACTCCGTTCTGACACCTCAATGGATACCTCCCACCTTGTTTGACAACCTGCGCTGGACACGTTGGACGCATTCCAGACATCCCGATACTTGGTACGATTATTGTATAAAGAAGGGCATATGGACTCGACGGAGCCCACGTTCTGAATACAACATCGGTCTGTTGTCTGGGTTTTGCTTTTTTTTTGACGGAGGTCACACATGTTCTGGCTGGGTTTACTCTTCGGACTGTTTGCGGGTGTAGCTGTTGGGCTCTTTACGGCAGGGTTATGTGCCATGGCCGCAAGACGAGATAACCGATTCGAGCACGTGAACCGTCAGACCTGCTATCCGCACGCGCAAGAGGTTTGCGGAGAGACCATTTAAGGGCATTCGCGCCATTCTTGCCAAACAAGAAGCGGTCTTGTGGGCAAAGATCGAGTGTAGTCATTCGACACCACTGATGTATTCGATTAGCTCCAGCGACAGGCTTCAAGCACAGGCTTGGTCCTTGACAAACCCATCTTCCCCGAGAACGACGGTGTCTTCCTCTGCCATGACTTGGAGAAAGGCATCCACGACGACCGGGTCAAATTGCTCACCCGCAGCCTTGCGAATATAGTCAATAACGTGACTTCGAAGCAGCCCGTCACGATAGGGCCGATTCGAAACCATTGCATCGTAAACATCCGCCACGGCGAGTATCCTTGCTCCGAGATGAATTGCCTCGCCTGAAAGCCCTTCTGGATATCCATTTCCGTCATACCGCTCATGATGCTGCCCGACAATGGGGATGACGCGCTGGTAAGCCCCAATGGGCTCCAGAATTCGACCGCCGATAACGGTGTGTCTTCTGATGCGCTCGTATTCCTTCTCCGTGAGCTTCCCGGTCTTGTCCAAAATCCGGTTCGGAACTCCGATCTTACCGATGTCATGCAGATAGGCTCCCCGGTGAATATCATCCATCTCCTCACGGGAGAGTCCCAGGACTTGGGCGATGCGCATAGCCAGGTCGGTCACGCGCTCCGAGTGGCCTGCGGTCCAGGGTGATTTCGCGTCCACCGTTCGCGCAGGGGCCTTGAGTGTGCCCCAATTGAGCTGGT
>CALBZH010000239.1 GCA_937889795.1 uncultured Syntrophobacteraceae bacterium
TGAAGGATCTGGCTTCGTGCCGTTACGTGGTCTGCAGCGGCGGCCACACGCTCATGTCGGAGGCCCTCCATCTCGGAAAGCCCATCCTTTCCTTTCCCATCGGTCAGCTCTTCGAACAGTACCTGAACGGGTTTTACCTGGAGCGGCTCGGCTACGGGAGGGCCTTTGCGGGGTACGACCTCGACGCGGGCGTCTTTCGTGGATTCGAAGCGCTGCTGGATCGGTTTCGATCCCGGATTGGAGAAGGGAGCTTTTGCGGGAATGAGCAGATTTTCTCGATCCTGGACCATTTCATCCGCCACAAGGACCTGCCTTGCGCCGAGTGAGGGCTGGAAGGCGCGGGGTCAGTGGTGACGATCGAGGAGCCGGAGGAAGACCTCTTCGTGTCGGCGCACCATGGTCACGATGGAATAGTCGGTTTCGGCCCGCAGCCTTCCGGATCTGCCGAAGCTCGTCCGCAGGGCTTCGTCTCGGAGCAGGGTCTCCATCGCATGGGCCAGCTCGGCGGCATCCCCTCGTGGAGCCAAAAGTCCGGTGCGTCCATGCTGGACGACCTCCGGAAGCCCACCCACCGCCGTGGTGACGATCGGCAGACCGCAGGCCATGGCTTCCAGCACGACGTTGGGCAATGCCTCGAGACGTGAGCTCAGGACAAAGAGCGTCGCCTGGTGCAGAAGGTCGCGCACATCCAGCCTTCCGGGGAGAAACCGAACGCTCCCCCTCGGGCAAGTGCGGGCCGCGCATTGCTTCAGTGAGGCTTCCATCCCGCCGTTCCCAACCACCCAGAGCTCGACGTTGGGAATCTTCCGGACCAGAATTCTAAATGCATGAAGCAGCGTTGCGTGATCCTTGTCCGGAACCAGTCGGGCGATGCACAGAAGGATCCGTTTTCCAGAACAGACGTCCTCGCGGTGGGAGCGGAAGAAGGTGGTGTCGACCCCATTGGGAATCACCGTGACCCGCTGCTCTGGCAGCCGGTCGTGCTCGACGAGTTGCCTCTTGAGAACGGATGTGTTGACCAGGAGGTGGTCGGCCAGCGGCCAGAGGTATCGTTCGTGCTGGCGGTGTGGCGATCCGCCGCCCCTGCACGTCGCTACGATGACTGGGACGCGGGCGAGCCGTCCAAGGAGCCTGCCCCAGATGTTGGGAATCACGGTCAGGAGGACCAGGAGATCAACGGGGTCCGAATGAAGCCGTCGCCAAAGCCCGATCAGGCTACTCGGTCCGACTCGGCGCGAGCGGGTGAGCGGGATGGCACGCAGGCCGTGCTGCCGGGCCAAGGGCAGAAGGTCGTGCCCGGCCCGCATGAGCCACAGCTCGGTGCTGAAACAACTTGGATCCAGATTCCTGGCCAGCTCCAGAGCCTGCCGCTGGGTGCCGCCAAAATCAAGATCTTCCAGCAGCAGAGCCACGCGATGCTTGGCCGATGCCTCCCCACCCGTGCCGACCCGTGCGTAGGGGGCTGGTGCGCTCGCCATCAGTACCCCATGAGACCGCAGCATCGCGAGCAAACGGGCATGAGGCCGTCCCTTGAGAGGCTCAGCCGGAATTTCCGGTATGCGGACCCGTTCCAGATCTCGCTCAGGGGGCTGTCCTTGATGTTTCCGACGACATAGTCATGATAGTCCCGGCACGGCGAGACGTTGCCGTTGCTGTCAACTTCGACGACCTGGAAGATCGAGACGCAGCGGTCGAACCCGAACCGTTTGGAATGGTCCGTGTAATAGTCCCTGAGCTCGCTCGCTCCGGCAATGTGCGGGATGAAGACAACCGGCGGACGACCGCTCCTGGCGGATGCCGCATCCAGACTTCTCATCTGATCATCCAGGGCCTTGAAGTCCCGGGCTTTCCAATCGGCGATCCAGCCCCGATGGAGAACGGGGGTGAGCCCGAAACGGCGCCGGAAGTCCTCCTCGTGGGCCGCCGCGCCTTCCGGATCGATCCACCAGGATAGGTAGAAGACGAACAGGTCAACCCGGTCCTTGAACGTTTCGTAGATGTCGAGCAGGTGCGGGGTGTTCTCCCGCGAGATGACCGTGAGCGAGGCGATCAGCGGCAGCGTGCTCCTCTGCTCCTCGCGCTCCCTGCGGACGGCGGCCAGGGCGAGCTCGATTTCCGCGAAGTTGTCCAATCCCCCGACTCCCGGCCGAAGGACGTTGTGCAAGGCCGCGCAATGGCCGTCAATGGAAATCTGCAGCAGGAAGAGCGGGGCGCGGACCAGGCGTGATGCCGCCGACGCGATCAGGGTCCCGTTTGTGGCGATCGAGGTGGGCAGCTTCAGGGCCGAAGCGGCTTCGATGATCTGGAGTGTCCCCTTGTAGAGCATGGGCTCCCCGCCCCAAAGGTAGATCATCGGGTGGTGGCCGTGCCGCACCAGATCGGCCAGGATCGTTTCATACCGAGAGGGCGGCACCTCTTGCCGCTTGAGCTCCCCAAGGTCCCGATCGTGAAGAAAGCCGCCTTTCCCCCATTGGCCGCAGGTTGTGCAGCGCAGATTGCACAAATCCGTGATGCGAAAGCTGGCTTGCCGGATTTTTCGAGCATTCCCGTCTTCGTCGCCGGGGCGGATCAGGTTGAACAGCCATTTTTCAGCCTGGAGATCGACGATCCGGGTCCAGATCCACGGATGACGGACAAGCTTCGGGAAGCATCTTGTGATGGCAGGAGGTCTAATCGATTGTCGTGTGGTCATTCCTGTCCCTCAGGCTTTGCCTGGAAACCTCCTCGGGCATGCTCGGAGGAGGAGTCGTTTCAGCAAGGTTTGAAACGGTTGCAGTATACGCTCCATCGTCTGAAATAGCCTAAGGGAAATCCCTCGCGGCACGATGCTCACCTATGCCGATGCTGAACGTCGAGGCTCTCGCTTGAAAGGAGCTGACGGCGCGGAATGCAACGGCTTCCATCGAGCATCTTCATTGACAATTTCAGGCGTCGCATGAGAAAACAGCCCATCGTGTAGCGTTCTCCGAGGCTGCCTCGCCGCAACGGAAAAGCCGTTGCGTCGGTGTGTGGGGCGAGGCGGCCGAGAGTCAGCCGAGGGTCACTTGAGAGGATGGTCCCAGCGATGCCTGAGCCGAGCAGGTTGTCCGTTAGTCGATCGAATCGTGACACAACCCTGGAACGAATCACCTTGAGCCTTTTCCTTCTGTTGGCGGGAGTCCTGACGCTGTCGGGATGCTCGATCAAGCGGATGGCGATCAACAGCCTTGGCAACGCCCTGTCCGAAGGCTCGTCGGTGTATGCGACCGATGACGATCCGGACCTGGTTGGCGCCGCGCTGCCGTTCGGTCTCAAGACGATCGAAAGCCTGTTGGCGGAATCGCCCCATCACAAGGGACTGCTCCTGGCCGCCACCAGCGGGTTCACCCAGTACTCGTACGCGTTCGTTCAAACGGAAGCGGATTTCGTCGAAGACACCGATTTCGCCCGCGCGACCGCACTGCGCGAGCGCGCCAGGCGGCTCTACCGTCGAGCCCTGGGGTATGGCATCCGCGGCCTTGAAGAAGTTCACCTGGACGTGATCCAGTCGCTTCGGGCGGACCAGGAAGGGACGCTCAAGAAGTTCCAAAAGAAAGACGTGGGACTGCTCTACTGGACGGCCATGGCCTGGGGGGCCGCGATTTCGCTCAACAAGACGGACACGGAGCTGGGGGCCGGGCTTCCTCTGGTGGAGGTCCTCATGAAACGGGCCCTCGAGCTCGATGAAAGCTACGAGCTTGGCTCGATCCACGACTTTTTCATCCTGTACGAAGGGGGTCGGCCGGCGGCCGCGGGCGGCTCGGTCGAGAAGGCCCGCGGGCACCTGATGCGCGCGATCGAGCTGTCGAACGGGGGCCGGGGGGCGCCGCTCGTGTCGTTTGCCGAGACGGTGGATGTGGGGCTTCAGGATCGTGCTGAGTTCGAAAACTTCCTGAAAAAGGCGCTGGCCATCGATGTGAACGGCCTGCCGGAGCAACGGCTTGCGAACGTGCTGGCTCAGCGGCGAGCCCGCTGGCTGCTCGGGCGGATGGACCGGCTTTTTGTGGAGTAAGCAAAGGAGGGGCGGTGGTGGTCTGGCGTAGGGGGAGACAGGGGGGCCTGGTTTGGCTGGTGGCCGCGACGATTCTGGCTGCGGCGCATGGTGCGTGGGCGAAAGAAGAAGTGGTGATCAAGATGGCGACGCTTGCGCCTCAGGGGTCCGAGTGGCACCAGGTGCTGCAGGAGATGGGCGCGACGTGGCAGAAGGCATCCAACGGACGGGTTGCGTTCCGACTGTACGCGGGTGGGGTTGCCGGCGACGACGGCGATGTCGTCCGGAAGATGCGGCTCGGGACGCTCAACGC
>CALBZH010000240.1 GCA_937889795.1 uncultured Syntrophobacteraceae bacterium
GGTCGCATCACGTATCGATCGAAGTCCTGAACTTCTTTGCCATGCCCAAGAGAAAGGTTGAACACTCATGAAAGTGCGAGCATCCGTCAAACGGATTTGTCGAAAGTGTAAGATCATACGCCGACATGGGACCGTTCGCGTGATTTGCGAGAACCCGAGGCACAAGCAAAGACAAGGTTGATGGGAGGAACGGGCATTGGCACGCATTGCAGGTATTGACCTACCTAAGAACAAACGGGTCGAAATCGCCCTGACGTACATTTACGGGATTGGGCGAGCGACATCGCAGAAGATCCTGAATCAGGCTAACATCAACTGGGACACCAAGACGGACGATCTCACGGACGCAGAGGTCAACGTCATCCGTCAAATCATCGACTCCCAGTACAAAGTTGAAGGAGATCTGCGCACCGAAGTGTCCATGAACATCAAGCGACTCATGGATCTCGGGTGTTATCGCGGATTGAGGCATCGCAGAGGCCTGCCTGTTCGAGGGCAAAGGACCCACACCAACGCTCGCACACGCAAGGGACCGAGACGATCGGTTATGGGTAAGCGGAAGAAGTAGCCAGAGATTGGAGAGAGCATGGCAAGGGATAAGACGGCCAGTCGGACCAAGAAGAAAGAGCGCAAGAACATCCTCAATGGGGTCGCCCATATCCGTTCGACCTTCAACAACACTATTGTGACCATTACCGACACGAGTGGGAACGCCATCTCCTGGGCCACAGCCGGAAGCCAGGGATTCAAGGGGTCGCGCAAGAGCACGCCTTTTGCCGCTCAGATCGCCGCTGAAACTGCTGGCAAGAAAGCCATGGAGCACGGCGTGCAAAACCTCGAAGTCTACGTGAAGGGCCCCGGGTCTGGCCGTGAGGCTGCGCTGCGGGCTCTCCAAGCCTCCGGCTTCAACATTACAGCGATTAAGGACGTGACGCCCATTCCTCACAACGGATGCCGCCCGCCCAAACGGCGGCGCGTTTGATATCGCTTTTCAGCTTGATGCAATGCGTTCATCTTGAGATCAACAGGAGGTAACAACCTTGGCTCGATATACGGGACCAGCCTGCAGAATGTGCCGACGAGAGACCATGAAGCTGTACCTGAAAGGGGACCGCTGCTATTCCGACAAATGTGCCGTCGAGCGGCGCAATTATCCCCCAGGACAGCATGGCCAGGCACGGGGGAAATTCTCCGACTACGGCCTGCAGTTGCGAGAAAAGCAAAAGGTCAAACGGATGTACGGCTTGGTGGAGAAGCAGTTCAAGACCTATTTCAAAATTGCTGACCGTCAAAAAGGGGTTACGGGCACGAACTTCCTTGTTCTTTTGGAGCGTCGCCTTGACAATACCGTATATCGTCTGGGCTTTGCAAACTCCCGGGATCAGGCCAGGCAGCTTGTCCGACACAGCCACTTTCTGGTAAACGGCAAGTCCGTCAACATCCCCTCTTACCTGCTCCGAGCGGGTGATACTGTCACCGTCATCGAGGCAAGTCGGCAATTGCCTGCGATCGTGGACGCCACCGAAGCCATGCCGCGGCGCGGGCTATCTCCCTGGCTCGACCTCGACAAGTCAACGATGCAAGGGACTTTCAAGGCCTATCCCACTCGAGAAGAGATGAATCTGCCCGTGCAGGAACACCTCATCGTTGAATTCTATTCGAAATAAGGCTCTGGAATGACTTAGGCCACAAGCCGGTAGGGAGGTCCCCAGGGGGACTTCCCTCTTCCGGTTTTTGCTTTTCCTAGCATACGCCGAATCGATCCACTAGGAAGCATCTCTGAATAAGGAAAGACCATGCAAAGGAACTGGCGTGAACTGATCAAGCCTAAGCGTTTGGAGATCGAGAGCAACGGACGGCCTGACACCTATGCCAAGTTTGTGTGTGAGCCGCTCGAGAGGGGTTTCGGAACCACACTTGGCAATGCTATTCGGCGCGTCCTTTTGTCCTCCCTTCAAGGGGCGGCCATCACCAGCGTCAAAATTGATGGCGTCCTACACGAGTTCTCCACTGTCCCAGGGGTAATCGAGGATGTGACGGACATCATTTTGAACCTCAAAGAAGTACGATTCAAAATGCACGGTGAGGGAACCCGTCACCTCCTGATCGAGAAACTTGGAGAGGGGGCTGTGACAGCCGGGGATATCCGCGGAGATGCCCATGTTGACGTTCTAAACCCCGATCTTCACGTGTGCACGTTGGCGAAAGACGCTAAGCTTAGAATGGAGCTGGTGATCAAGCAGGGCAAAGGTTACGTCCCTGCGGACCGAAACATGGAGGAGAATCAGCCGATTGGTATGATTCCCATTGATGCCATCTTCTCGCCGGTTCGCAAGGTGAGCTACGTGGTGACCCAGGCTCGTGTCGGGCAAATCACGGACTATGACAAGCTCACCATGGAAATCTGGACCGATGGTAGCATCAAGCCGGAAGATGCTCTGGCGTACGCGGCGAAGATCATGAAAGACCAGGTTTCCATCTTCATCAACTTCGAAGAGGAAGCGGAAGTCACCGAGGAGGAGGTCCGGTTAGAACCTGAGTACAATGAGAACCTCTTCCGCAGCGTCGATGAGCTCGAGCTCTCGGTTCGGTCCGCTAACTGCCTGAAGAATGCCGATATACGTTACATTGGTGAGCTTGTGCAGAAGACAGAATCCGAAATGCTGAAGACCAAGAATTTCGGTCGAAAGTCACTCAACGAAATCAAGGAAATCCTGACGGAAATGGGGCTGTCGCTCGGGATGAAGATCGAGAGCTTCCCTGGGCGTGAGGAAATTGAGGAACGCAGAAAGGAACAGGAATAGTCATGCGGCACAATGTTTCCGGACGAAAACTGAATCGCACAACGAGCCACCGGTTGGCCATGTTCCGCAATATGGTGACATCTTTGCTGGACCATGGGAGGATTTATACGACGATTCCAAAGGCAAAAGAGCTCCGAAGCATCGCAGAGTCCATGATCACTCTCGGGAAACGCGGCGACCTCCACGCCCGCAGGCAGGCTCTTGCGTTCATCCGCGAAAAAGACGTTGTCCACAGGCTTTTTAACGAAATTGGCCCCAGGTACCAGAATCGGCCGGGTGGTTACACGCGGATCGTTAAAGTGGGATTCCGGCGTGGGGACGCCGCACCCATGTGTCTGATCGAGCTCGTCACGGACGAAATGAAGCCCAAGAAAGCTACTGATGCCGCATAAGACATGTTGAAGGGCGTATCTCACTGCCTTCGACATGCCGCGACGACTTAGCGTGTGCTTTCCAAAGCTGACTCAAAGAAAGAAGAAAGGAGCCTCCGCTATCGCGACTGCTCCTTTCTTCCTTTACACAGCACCATTGCCTGGCCTAAGCTTGCCCCTCCTCTTCCTTCTGATAATTGAGCGGACATTCTCTGCAGGTAAAGCCGCTCCACATCCCCTTCGCAGCCTTGTCCAGACACGAGTCGTAATACCCACACGCGAAGTTCCGCACTCCTTTGCCTTCTTTGCACATGGTTGGATTAGGCATGTTACGCCCTGTCTTGTCTGTCGACGCAGTCTGTATGCGACCGGTCCTTTCCTTTCCCATTGAAGTCCCCCTACCGTGACGATAT
>CALBZH010000241.1 GCA_937889795.1 uncultured Syntrophobacteraceae bacterium
CGTTCCGCCGGCAGCACCGACGAATCTCGCGTGGACAGTGACCGGACCCGCCAACAACCGGACGGTCAACCTCTCCTGGACCGACAACTCCCAGAAGGAGGTGCAGTTCCTCATCCAAAGGGCAACGAATGAGGCCTTTACGATGGGACTGACGACATTCACCCGTGCGCCGAACACCGTGGCATTCGCGGACACTTCCGTGGCGAGCAACACCAGATACTGGTACCGAGTATACGCCATTGGAGATACCGTTGGCGACACGCAGGTTTATCCGGGGTCCCTCGGGTTCCCCACCATGTCGGCGGACTCCGTCTCCAACACGATCCAAGTTACCGTGGGGACCCTGCCGACAGCTCCGGCAGCCCCTACGAACCTGACCGGCACCGTGCAAGTCGGACCTCGGGTGGCCCTGACCTGGCGGGACAACGCGACCAATGAAACCGGTTTTCTGGTCGAGCGCTGCGCCGTGGTCGCACCGGATACCACCTGTGCTGACTTCGCCCAGATCGCCACGCCCGGACCGCGAACGGCCACAGGCAACGTGACCTACCTGGATACCACGGTGAAGACCGGCAACAGCTATCTGTACAGGGTGGCAGCGGTGAACGGGGGCGGGCAGTCCGCTTACGCGACGCTTGCGACTCCGCAGGTGGTTCCGGCGGTTCCGGCAGTTCCGGCCAATTTTAGAGTATCGGTCGTGAAGAATCCAACCGGGCCGAACTATACGGCGACGCTGACCTGGGAAGCCGCCAGCAACCCGACCAACTTCACGATCCACCGGGCTCTCAACTCCTCGTTCACGCGCAGCCGGTTGACCACCACTGCCGCGGGCACGGCGAGGAGTCTGACGATGACCCTCTCGCGCAACACAACCTATTACTTCAGAATCCGGGCGAACAACAATATCAGCGGCTCGTCCGCCTGGAAGCTTGCCCTGCCGTTCCCCATCCGCACCGGTCCCTAGTGAGGGGGGAGCGGTAGGTTGTTCAACGGGGAGGGAGGATTCCCTCCCCGTTTTCTATTTAGCCATCTCTTCCGTGGGAATTTGGCTCAAATGCCACATCATCATCCCTTCACCACCCGCTCCCAGTCCGCTTGGACGAGATCGAGAATCTCCTTGGCCCGATCGCTGTACAGGTTGATCCCGTCCCAGTCCGGTCTTCCGATGATCTTCTGCATCAGCAAGCCGTCGTCATCGAACCACCGGGGCAGGATGCCCCCGAGGAAGTAACCGCGCCCGCGGAGCATCGTCACGGCCGGTCCCACCCAGGGACAGGCCAGATTGAGCCACACCTGAATGACACGAGTCGGATGCCCGAGAAGCTCCTGCTCCAGTCTCTCAAAAACCGGCTGGAAATCCTTGCCCAGCGCTGATACCCCGATGCGCGAAACGTGCGCGAATTCGAACGTCTGGGTGGAGACGCTGGTCTGAACCGTGGGTGCCAAAACCTCCTGGCTGATCTCCAGGTTCCTCCGATCATCCAACGCCCCGTAGAGAAAGCGCAGCTCCGTTTCATAGGCGGGCGGCAGGTAGACGGTGTGCGGTCGGGACTTGTAGGCTCGGAAGCAGACAACGGATGCCACGCGGCCCGATGCGCTCTTTTCCTGCTCATAGGCTTCGGCAGGCATCAGATCCACCTCGAGACCGGTCTCGATGTGTTTGTACTGCCCAACCGTTTTCTGCATGATGATGTGGTTGCAGACGGCTTCCCCCCAGACTTCGTCAACCCCGAGCCCGGGAGCGAGCCGTTCATACAGGTGGGTGAGCAGCATCTTGTTGATCCCCGCCTTGCGGTACTCGGGAAGGACCAGGCCGGCGCCGGCTTCATACAAGTTGTGGTAGGGAGAAGATCGGAAGAGGGCCATGTGGCCGATGACGGCCCCGTCTGCCTTCCGGGCGGTCAAGGAAAAGCTTTCGCCCGAATCATGGGCCTCTAGCAGCCCATCTGGAGAGTAGAACCGTCTGACGGGATACCCGTCACCGTACACGGTCTTGAAAAGCCGGGCGATTCCCGGGCCATCCTCCTTGCGAAAGAGACCGACGATCACTGTCTCGCCGTCACCGATCGCGTGCTCCTCCGGCTCGACCCCAAACAAGCGTTTCCTATCATCCATTCCATGACTCCTTGGCATTCGGCAGCAAAATGAACGGCTCGAATTCACAGACGTCATCCCGGCAGGCTCCCAGCCGGGATCCAAGCCTTTCCAAATTCAGTGCGGATTCCGGCTTGCCGAAAAGAGCCAGACGCAACAGCAGATTGCCCGCAAGCATCCTCCGATAGTCGGCGCCGGCCCTCACGTCACTGATCGGGGAAACGGTCCTTTGAACGACGGCTGCGGCTTCCCGCAGGGTTTCAATGTCGAGAGGCTTGCCTTGCAGCAAGGCTTGAGCCTCCGGACACCGCACGATCGTCGGGCCGACGCTGCCCCAGGCCAGCTCGACTTCTTCCACGGTCCCCTCAGGCGATACCCCGATCAGCGCGGCGAGGCTCACAACCGAGCAGGCCAGCGCGTTGCGCAGCCCGACCTTTTCGAAATGATGCAGCATGCTGGGTCTGGGCTTGGGCACTCGAACGGAGGCCAGGATCTCACCTTGCTTCAGGCGCGTCTTCCCAGGCCCCGCGATGAAATCCTCGATGGCGAGGGTCCTGGCTCCGTCGCGTGAGAGCAGCTCAACCGAACCCTTGAGCACGCAAAGGGGCGGCAGCGTGTCCCCCGCGGGAGACGCGGTGCAGATGTTGCCTCCAAGGGTGCCCATGTTGCGGATGAGGGGCGAGCCGAGCACGCGAGCGGCTTGGGTGAGGACAGGAAGATGCGCCCCGACAGCAGAGTCTGAAAGGAGGGCGGTGTGCGTGGTGCATGCGCCGATGCGGATCGTCTCCCCCTCGTCCCGGATCCCTCTCAGATCCGGAATGCGTTCGAGGCAGATCATGCTGTCCGGATTGACCAGTCCGCTTCGCACGCGCACGAGCAGATCCGTCCCGCCTGCGCAAACCGAGGCACGAGGAGATTCTTCCACCGCCAGCCAGAGCTCCTCCAGGGAGGCCGGCATCAGCACGTTTCTCATTTCGCGGCTCCCGAAGCCATCTTCCTGGAGGCCGCCTCGACGGCATCCACGATCTTCACGTACCCCGTGCATCGGCACAGGTTGCCCGCCAGCCCTTCGCGGATGTCCTTCCGCGTCGGGTGCGGATTGCACTCGAGCAAGTGGACGGCGGACAGCACCATCCCGGGCGTGCAGAACCCGCATTGAACCGCTCCATGC
>CALBZH010000242.1 GCA_937889795.1 uncultured Syntrophobacteraceae bacterium
GGGACGCCAGAAGCTGAGCCTTGAGGGTCGTAACGATGGTCAAGATCCTCCTGCGCTCGAAGGCCACCAGTTCCTGGGAGACATCCACGAGACTCTTCCCACGTTCGCGCAGTTGCTCTTCCAGTCCATCCAGACCGGGGAGCGGGCCGCTGTGACCTCGAAACGACAATCGCTGCATCAGACTGCTGTAGTCTGAAAGATCCCGGCCCAGGCGGTCCAAAAAAGGGGCCGCTTTGAATTCATGTACCTGGGGAGAAATCCTGTTGAGCGTCTCCAGACCCTGCTGCACATACTTGCGATTCTCTTGGAGATCCTGCGCGGACCCGTACAGGAGGTAGTTCTTTTCGTAACGGCGCGCTTCGAGGATCGCGTTGTTGAGATCATCCGCGACTTCAACGAAATGCTGCTTGAGCTCAACCTCCCTGAGGTAGCGAAAAGACATGCCGCCAATGGCCATGAAGACGACCATGCACAAGCTCAGTCCGAGCACGACCTTCTGACGGATGTTCAAATAGACGGGGAGCTTCCATTTCATTGAATGGCCTCCTTTGCTCGTTCCATGCTATAGTCTGCTTCAGGCTCAGCGCGGAGCTCAAATCCCTGTTCCCGAAGCCTCAGGATCGAACCATGCCGGTACTCTCTTGTTCTTATCGCTCTCCCTGGCTGTTTCGCAATGGTCATGTGCAGACCATCTATCCGAATCTTTGCCGTCGCGCTCCGGAAGTCGAGTATGCGCGGACACGCATCACAACTCCGGACGACGACTTTCTGGATCTCGACAGGGTTTCCATCGGGTCGGATCGTGCCGCCATTGTGCTTCACGGTTTGGAGGGAAGCTCGAGTCGGCCTTACATCCGAGGCATGGCGCGTGCCCTGTCCCGCTCGGGGTGGGACGTTCTCGCCTGGAATTTTCGTGGCTGCAGCGGCGAGCCCAACCGCAATCTCCGCTTTTACCACATGGGCGACACGGAAGATATCCATACCGTGATCCGACATGCCCTCACAACGTACACTTATGGAACGATGGTCTTGGTCGGCTTCAGCATGGGCGGCAACGTGATCTTGAAGTACCTCGCCGAGAAAGGAGAGTCGCTTGTACCTGCCGTTCGAGCCGCCGCCACGTTTTCCGTTCCCTGTGATCTGCCTGCCGCCGCGGCAAGGATGGATCGACCATCCAATGCATTGTACACCATGCGCTTTCTTGTCATGCTTGGGGACAAGATCCGCGAGAAGGCCCGACGCTTTCCGGACCTCATCGACGATAAAGCAATCTCACGCATGCGGACCTTTCGAGAGTTCGACGAGGTCTACACCGCACCCATTCATGGCTTTGCAAGCGCGGAGGACTATTGGGCCCGGTCCGCCTCAAAACCGCTTCTCCACGCCATCCCAATCCCGACGCTTCTGGTCAACGCCTTCGACGATCCCTTTCTGACCCCGTCCTGCTTTCCCTACGATGAAGCGCGTGCCAATTCCCATTTCTACCTGGAAGTGCCCCCAAATGGCGGTCATATGGGGTTCGTGTCTCTCAACCATGAAGGACGCTACTGGTCGGAAACGCGTGCGGTGCAGTTCCTGGAGCAATATGCGGGAGACACCGGTTCTCGTTTGCTCGATTGATTGCCGCGAGGGGCAACGCCCTGCCCAAAAGCGTTGCCGAATCCACCTGCCAGGGCTTCCCGCAAGACTGGCTTTGCCTTCCGATCCGTGATATGGTCGAGGGCATTGTGCGGATATTCCTAGAATTGCACAGCTTTCGTGAGTCGACGACGATGAAGGTTCCTTCGGTACCCACACGCGGGAGGACGCTTGACCATGCGGCGTTTGTCCACGATCTCACGGATCCGCTGCTGCTTATGGGCAAGCGGGCCGACTATGATCGTCTGATCCTCCAGCTCCTGGAGCTTCGCGATTCCGACCGGGTCCTGGACCTTGGCTGCGGCACGGGCATGCTCACGCGTATGATCGCGGACCGGTTGAGCGTGAAGGCCGGAGGCTACGCCATGGGCATTGACGCTGCCGGCAGGATGATCCGACTGGCGAGAAGAAGTCGCGGTGGGGAGCGGTGTCGATTCGAGCCGGCTGCAGCGGAGGAGCTTCCGTTCAGGGATGAGTCCTTCGATGCCGTCGTATCGAGTCTTTTCTTTCACCATGTGCAGCTCGATCTGAAGCTCAAAGCCTTTCAGGAAGCCTTTCGAGTCCTCCGTCCGGGCGGACGGCTGGTTGTCGCGGACATGCACGTTCCAACCACCTGGATGGGGTCCCTCGTGTCGCACACGGCACGCTGGTTCTTTCTGCAGCCTGCGATCAGCGAGAATATCCGGGGAGTGCTGCCCGAGATCATGGTCGAGGCGGGATTCCCTCCGCCGGTCCATGTCTGCACCCTTTTCGGGTACGTCGCTCTGTTCAAGACCGAAAAACCGCTTATGGCAGCTTAGCTCAACGTCCAGGAGCCAAGTGGCCGCATTCCGTTCACAAAGACGAGCTCTTCATATTCGGACATGCATCGGGCATTCAATTGGGGGCCGTGCCTGGTGGGGTCGATTCTGTCCCGGCGGCGTCGAGTGAGCAGCAGCCGCGCCCTCCACTGCCCCATCGGGCGAGAATCGTCTGAAGCTGCTCCATTTGGAAGGGTTTGCTCAGGTAGTCGTCCATCCCGGCGTTGAGACACTGGTCGCGGTCTCCTTCCATGGCATGGGCGGTCAGTGCAATGATTGGGATGCGACGGGACTCGTCCGGAAGACCAGTCGTGGACTCCGCCGCTTCCCGGTCGCGTATGAGGCGGGTTGCCTCATAGCCGTCCATCACCGGCATTTGACAGTCCATGAAGACCAAGTCGAAAGGGCCGTCTTTCCGAAGCATGGCCACCGCTTCGGCCCCGTTGTTCGCGATCCGCACCTGGCACCCGCATCGTTCGAGCATCGAGGTGGCCACGATCTGGTTCACGGGGTTGTCTTCGGCGAGCAGCACGGAGGCGGCGTTGCGTCCAGGCCTTGCGGCACTGGTTTGAGGCATCGCGGTTGCGGAGATGCCCGCCGGGTTGCCTTGCGGCGGACCCCCGAAAAGTTGGGTTAAAAGCGACAGGGGCCGGACTGGGCGCACGAGAAACCCGGCGAATCCTTGCGCGCGGAGACGCGGAAGCTCGGCCCGTTCGCTCGGATCGACGATCGCCACGGCTCTGACGGGCGCGCCGGCTGCCGCTTGGCGCAGCTGGGGGAGAAGGTCTGCCGCGCCGTCGTCGATGGCGCGCCGATCGGCGAGCAGCACGCTGAACGGGTCGTTGGCGGCGGCGGCCCGGGCGGCAACGCGCTCCGCCTCGCGCAAGCTTGCGGCAACGCAAGTC
>CALBZH010000243.1 GCA_937889795.1 uncultured Syntrophobacteraceae bacterium
GGCGACCACCGAGATCTACCCTCTTTCCCTACACGACGCTCTTCCGATCTCCCACTGCCCGCAGGCGCACTGGTTCGAGCGCGAAATCCTCGAGCAATGGGCCGTCAAGCCGCAGGGCCATCCCTGGCTGAAGCCGATCCGCTTCCATGCTTCTTATCGCAGCAGCGGCGTCCAGAATGGACCAGAGGGTGGTCCGGAGATCGGCGCAACGGATTTCTTTCGAATGGAGGGGGATGAGGTTCACGAGGTGGCGGTCGGTCCGGTGCACGCCGGAATCATCGAGCCTGGCCATTTCCGCTTCCAGTGCCATGGAGAAGATGTCTTCCACTTGGAGATCTCCTTGGGGTATCAGCACCGGGGGGTGGAGCGCACCCTGCCCGGCGGCCCCGACAAGCGATCGATCCACCTGATGGAAACGCTTGCGGGCGACACCTCGGTGGGACATGCGACGGCGTACTGCGAGGCAGTGGAAGCCCTGAGCGGAGCCCAGGCCCCCCCGCGGGCGCAAGTGATCCGAGGCATCGCGCTGGAGCTCGAGCGGATCGCGAACCACACGGGCGACCTGGGTGCACTCGCGGGTGACGTGGGCTACCTCCCCACGCTTTCCTACTGCGGACGCATCCGCGGGGATGTGCTCAACATGACGGGCCTCCTGTGCGGCAATCGGTTCGGCAGGAGGATGATCCGGCCCGGGGGCGTCGGGTTCGACGTGGATGACACCTTGCGGGATGAGCTTTTCCGGCGCCTGGATGCGGTGGAAAAGGACCTGACGGTCTCGGTCAACCCCCTCTGGAATACCTCATCCGTTATGGCACGGTTTGAAGGAACGGGGACCGTCAGCAGAAAGACCTGCGACGACATCGGGCTGGTGGGACCGGCCGCGCGAGGTTGCGGAGCCGACCGGGATGTGCGACGCGACATGCCGCTTGGGATCTTTCAGTTCGCGCAGGTTCCCGTATCCACGTGGCACTCGGGCGATGTGTTTGCACGGGGGTACGTGAGATGGCTCGAGATCCAGCGGTCCATCGCGTTTATCCGGGAACAGCTCAGGAGTCTCCCACGGGGGCCCGTGCGATCGGAGGAGCGCCCCTTGAGGCCCAACAGCCTCGTGGTGTCGCTCGTCGAGGGTTGGCGGGGAGAGATCTGTCACGTGGCGCTGACCGATGCTCAAGGGCGATTCGCGCACTACAAGGTGGTCGATCCGTCCTTTCACAACTGGTTCGGATTGGCCTGTGCCCTGCGGGGACAGCAGATCTCCGATTTCCCGCTCTGCAACAAGAGCTTCAACCTTTCCTACTGCGGCCACGACCTGTGATCCAACGCGTGAGGTGTACGGATGTTCGATGCACTCCTGGCGAGACTCCAACAGAAACACCGGACCATGGACTACCCGGATGGCCCGGCTCCCGTTCTGCCCGACCGGTTCCTGGGACGTCCGACGCTCGTGCCCGATTGCTGCGAGGGCCGCTGCAGCCGATGTGTGGAGGTCTGTCCCACAGGAGCGGTAACGAAGGAAGCTGAGCTTCGCATCGATCTCGGCCAGTGCCTGTTCTGCGGGGAGTGCGCGGCCGCATGTCCCAACGAGGCGATCCGCTTCACGGAGGATTACAGCCTGTCTGCGGCCGAGCGCGCGGACTTGACCGTTGGCGTCGCACCTCCCCGTCCGGCTCGAGTGATGCATGAAATGGCACAGCGACTCTTCGGCCGATCCCTCAAGCTGCGGCAGGTCAGTGCAGGCGGGTGCAACGCGTGCGAAGCCGATACCAACGTGCTCGGAACGGTCGGGTGGGACCTGGGCCGATTCGGCATCCAGTTCGTGGCTTCGCCGCGGCATGCCGACGGACTCCTTGTCACGGGGCCGGTGCCGGAAAACATGCGCGTCGCCCTGCTCAAGACCTTTGAGGCGGTCCCTGCGCCCAAACTGGTCATCGCCGTTGGAGCCTGCGCCATCTCGGGAGGTCCCTACAGAGATCACGCTGAAGTCCACAACGGCTGCGGAGGGCTGATCCCGGTCGATCTCCACATTCCCGGCTGCCCTCCGCATCCTCTGACGATCCTCGACGGCCTCCTGCGCTTCATCGGACGGATTTGAACGATTGATGCTTTTCCGATGCTCGACGGCGCTACGCTTTCACGAACTCGCTCTTGGGGGCGCCACACGGCGGGCACGTCCAGT
>CALBZH010000244.1 GCA_937889795.1 uncultured Syntrophobacteraceae bacterium
TCTGATAATGGCTCAGCGCTTCCTCCGGAAGACCGCGGATCTCGTAGGCCAGCCCCAAATAGTATTGGATTTGGGGGTCCTTGGGACGCTTCTTTTCGGCCATCCTCAAGTACTTGAGGGCTTGAGCCACATCGTTGGCGGCCAGATACTTCTCGCTGATGGATAGCAGCTGATCCGCGCCAAACTTGGATTCCGGGGTTTGACCGGTCGTAGCACAGGACGTCGTCAGGAGGACGACCGCCATCCACAAGAGAGGAATGCGCTTTGAGCTCGACATCAGATCACCTTGTTCAAAGAGTACTCGATGATTCCTTCCGCCCCGCGCTTGATGAGCTGCGGGATCAAATCACGAACGACTCGTTTGTTCACCACCGTCTCAACCGAAAGCCAGTTGCTCTGATACAAATGAGCGACGGTGGGGGCATTCAGGCTGGGCAATATTTCCATGACGCCGTTGAGGCTGGGCTCGGAAACGTTCATCTTGAGGACCACAAGGTCTTCGGCGCGGAGGGCCCCTTGCAGCAGGAGCGCCATCTGCTCGACCTTTTCCCGCTTCCACGGATCCGCCCAGGATTGGCGATTCATGATCAGCTGCGTGTTGGACTGCATCAGCTCCTTGACGATGCGCAGCCCGTTCGCACGCATGGTGGTGCCCGTTTCCGTGACTTCCACGATGGCGTCGCAAAGGCCAGAGATGACCTTCGCTTCGGTGGCCCCCCAGGAGAACTCCACCTGTACGTTCACGCCTTCCGCGGCAAAGTACCGCTTGGTGAAATTGACCAGCTCCGTGGAGATCTTCTTGCCCTCGAGGTCCTTCACGTCGTGGACCGGCGAGTCGACGGGCACGGCCAGCACCCACCGGGCGGGGCGCTGACTGACCTTGGAGTAAATGAGGTCGGCCACGACCACGACGTCCGAGTCGTTCTCCATGATCCAATCTTTGCCCGTGAGCCCCGCGTCAAAGGTGCCGTTTGCGACATAACGTGACATTTCTTGAGCGCGACAAATGGAGCAGCTGATCTCCTGGTCATTGATCTCTGGAAAATAGTTGCGGCTGGAGAGGGATATCCTCCAGCCGGACAGGCCAAACAAGCGGATCGTGGATTCCTGAAGGCTTCCCTTGGGGATGCCTAGCACAAGCTGATTCACTTCTTGTAAACCTCCTTGGGATCGAAAATGGGTTGGCCGACGGTTTCAAATTCTCCGTTGCGGCAGCGCCTGTAGAAGCAGCTCTCATGACCCGTGTGGCACGCGGCCCCGCCCACCTGCTCCACGCGGAGCAAGATGGTATCCAGATCGCAGTCGACCCAGACTTCTCGAACGAGCTGAACGTTGCCGGACTCTTCTCCCTTGCACCAGAGCTTCCCGCGGGAGCGGCTCCAGTAATGGGCCTTGCCGGTTTCGATCGTCTTGTCCCAGGCCAGCTCATTCATGTACGCGAGCATGAGCACCTTGCCGTCGGCGGCGCTTTGAGCTATCGCAGGTAGTAAGCCGTTTTGTTTACTAAAGTCAGGTTTCAATGTCAATGTTCCTCTCGTTCTTCCTTCCCGCCAGCTGGCCGCATGCGGCGCTGATATCGGCCCCACGGCTCTGACGGATCATGGCGGTCAGCTGTGCGTTTTGGAGCACCTCCTGAAATTCCAGAACGCGCTCGTCCGGAGGTCGACCATAGTGGGCGCCCTCGTAGGGATTGAATGGGATCAGGTTCACCTTGGCTCGCACACCGTGGAGCAGTCTGACCAACTGCTTGGCGTGCTTCGGACTGTCGTTCACGTCGCGGAGCAGCACCATTTCGAACGTGATCCGTTTCCGGGGTGCGAGCGGATAGGAGCGACATGCCTGGATCAGACTGTCGAGGGGATACGTCCGATTGATCGGCATGAGCTCGCTTCGCAGGGCGGCATCTGCCGCATGGAGGCTCACGGCCAGATTCACGGGGCTCTCCCGTCCCAGCTGAGCCATCCTTGGCACCACACCGGCCGTGGACAGCGTGATGCGTCGATGCGAAAATGCCAGTCCGTTGGGATCATTCAGGATCTGGATGGCCCGGAGCACCGCGTCATAGTTGGCGAGCGGCTCCCCCATGCCCATGAAGACGAGGTTTGTGACCCTCGCTTGTCCGTCGGGATCGGCGAGGACCTGGCACACCTGGTCCACGATCTCCGCAGCGCTCAGATTGCGCTTGAGACCCAGGGATCCCGTCAGGCAGAACCGACATCCCAGAGCGCATCCCACCTGACTCGATATGCAGAGCGTGAATCGGGGGGGATCCGGGATCCAAACGGATTCGATTCGGTGACCGTCGTGAAGCTGAAAGAGATACTTCCGCGTTCCGTCGCTTGACTCCAGCCGCTCCACCATTTCCATGGCGTGCAGGTGCGTTCCGTGCTCCAGCTGAACGCGGAACATGCGGCTGAGGTCGGAGCACTCCTCGTAGGACCGGACGCGCCTGACGTAAACGTTACGAAACAGCTGCCGGGCGCGGAACCGTCGCTCCCCGATGCTCTCTACCCATCCCTCCAATTGGGGCAGGGTAAAATCTTTGACAAACACTCTTTCCACTGTGAATACAATCAAACCTTTCGAATCAGGTACTGGTCGTGAGTGCGATCCTGGAGATAAATCTTGTGGAATTCTTGGGGGTTGGCCGTATCAAACCAGCGGTAGCCCATCTCCTGGCATGTCTTGCACGCCTTCCGTGGAATGTGGATTGCCAGGATATGGTAGCGCTTATCGGTTCTCGAATCAATCTGCAGGACACCGCTGCACTCCCTACAGAGGCGAATTCGCTCGGTTTGCAGCTCCATAATGTTGTCGGTGTCATAGAAGATCTTGAGCTCACGCTCGTGCAGCTCCCCTTTTCTGTAAGCCTTCTCGCGCAGATCCGGCAGCTGCTTGCGCCATTCCAGGATCTCCCTGGCCGTCCGCTCAATATACCGAGTCGTGTCTTCGGACTGGCGGATCCTTTCGGGGTGGTAATCGGGCTCCCTCACCTGGCGGGTGTCCAGGCCCGCCATGGCCATGATGATGCCGACATTCACGTACGGCAGCGCCCCTTCGATGGAATACCCGCCTTCCAGAACCGCAATGTCGGGCTTCAGTCGGCGCGTGAGCTCCGCGTACCCTTGCGCCGAGAAGCACATGTTGGTGATGGGGTCTGTGTAATGGTTGTCCTGTCCGGCGGAATTGATGACAAGCTCCGGCTTGAATTCATCAAGGAGCGGCAGAACAACGGCGTCGAGAGCATGGAGAAACCCTTCCTCCGAAGTTCTGGGCGGAAGCGGAATGTTCACCGTGGCGCCGAGGGCCGTGGGGCCGCCCATTTCGTGCTGGAACCCCGAGCCAGGATAGAGCGTTCGTCCGTCCTGGTGGAGCGAGATGAACAGGGTGTCGGGATCGTGCCAGTAGATGTTCTGGGTTCCGTCGCCATGATGGCAGTCCGTGTCGACGATGGCCACCCGGTCGATGCCATAGGCTTCGCGCACATACTCCACCATGATGGCCTCGATGTTGACGTTGCAAAACCCGCGAGCCCCGTGGACGACGCGCATGGCGTGGTGGCCGGGAGGGCGGACGAGAGCGAACCCCCGCTCGATGTTCTTCTCCATCAGTTGAATGGCGATGGTCTTCGCGCCTCCCGCGCTGATGAGGTGCGACTCCGTGACGACGCTCCATTCGTCGGGGGCACAGAAATGCACGCGTCGCAGATCCTGGATCGTCGCCAGGTCCGGCTTGAGCTCCACGATTCCATCGATGTCCAAAAGACCCTCTTCGAGAACCTGATCCTGAGTGTACAAGAGCCGTTCTTCCCGCTCGGGATGGGTGGGACTGATCGCCCAATCGAACGCCGGGAAGAAGACCAGGCCAGTTTTGTGCTGCGCTTGAATCATGTGCTTCCCCTGGTAGAGGCGTGCCCGCCATCATGTCATGCTTGTGTGGAAAACGAATCCGGGAGCGGGCAAGTGTTGAAGATCGACCTGGCGACGGCTTCAAACTCCGGAATCAAGCCTGGCTTCACCTGCACCTTGACCCGAATGTTCCGTCCCGTCTTGTAGAAGTCGCGAACCATGTTGAATTGCGCCTGCTCGACCACCTCCATTTCCGGGTCGCTTTCCGGGGCGCCTTCCCGTTGCAGCCGCTTCCGCAGCAGACGGCATGCGAGCTCCACCGCGGCGTCCATGTCGAAATCGCGGTCAACCGGCTGGTGGAAGTCCTCTTCCGGAGCGGCACAGATCCCGCGCTCCGTATCGGCGAAGACGGTGATCTCGGAGGTCGATCGGGCAAGGGCTGCCCCGATGGCGTTGGCGACATGCCACCGGGGTACCACATGGACTTGGTGATCGGTCAGGGAAGCAAGTCGAAATGCGAAGAAGGGCGCCGGTCCTCCCAGGATCAGAATTTCGGTGGGCTTCACCTGGTATCCTTCGAGGAGCTCATGTACCGTGTAAACCGGCTTGCTGTTGATGTCCGCAATCATCACGGCCGCTGCATCCAGGATCTGACGGCAGGCACGATCGAAAATGGCCGAAGCCGCCTCCTCGACCGTCAGTCCCAACCGTTTGGCGATGGGGCGGATTCCTTCGCGGGAAGCCTCTGCGTCGCCGCCGGTTATTTTTCCCAAAGCGACGAGGGCATCTGTTGGCGTCGGGACATGACCTCCGAAAGCCATGGCCGGTCCCTCCCGCTCCGGGCCGACTTCAATCTCGCCGGTCTCCGTGAGCCTTACGGCGCTGTCACCCCCCAGTCCGATGGACCGTGTCTTCAAGGCCCGGATGAGAGTCTTGTAGCTCCCCATTTCGATGCCGAGCGGGTCCAGAAGCGGTGTCCCGTTGACCAGGACCGCCATGTCGGTCGTGGTGCCTCCGATATCGAGGACGAGCGTTTCCCGGTCTTTCGGCGCAAAGGGGAGGGATCCCATGACACTCGCGGCCGGTCCCGAGAGGATGGTCTGCCCGGGCGAGTCCAGCGAGGTCTCGAGGCCCATCGTGCCACCGTCAGCCTTCAGGACGTAAATGGGGACATTCAGTCCTCGCTGCTCGAGCGACTCCCGGACAGCGCTGAAGAATCGCTTGTACATGGGGTAGACCGCCGCATGAAGATACGCAGTCGCAATGCGCCTCGGGAAGCTCAAGTTGCCCGATAGCTGATGTCCCATCACGACATAGTCGAAATCCTCGCCGAGGATCTTCTTGATCTGGAGCTCGTGCTTGGGATTGCGGGCCGAGAATTTGCCGACGATGCCAACCTGCTGGATGGACTCCGCGCGAAGCCGCGATGCGACCGCTTCAATCTCCAGTGAGTCGATCGCCTGGATTTCCCTTCCGCGATGGTTGATGGACCCCGAGACGGCATAATAGTAGCCGTGCGTGCGGAACACTTCGGGGTCGATCCCTGGGCCGCTCGAGACAATCATTCCCGTCGTGGCGATCTTGTTCTCAACGATGGCATTCGTGGTGAGAGTGGTGCTGAGGACGACGCGGCTGATGGCCTCACGCGGTGCCTCCCGGGTCAAGATCGGAAGAGCACACGTCTGAACTCCAGTCACGAGTGGATATCTCGT
>CALBZH010000245.1 GCA_937889795.1 uncultured Syntrophobacteraceae bacterium
ACTGGCCACGTTGGACGGCAAGCCGTACCTGATTGGAGTCGGAGTCGACGTGGCGGAGCGCAAGCGAATTGACGAAGAACGCGCGCTGCTCGCCACCGCAATCGAGCAGGCCGAGGAAAATGTGCTTGTCACGGACGCCCGGCGTACCATCGTCTATATCAATCCAGCCTTCGGGCGCTCCAGCGGCTATCGTTTGGAAGAGCTCAAAGGCAGAAAGCTCAAGGATCTGCGGAGCGATCAGCACGATGAGGCGTTTTACCGGAACATGAAAGAAACCCTTGACCGCGGCGAAGTCTGGATTGGTGTCATCATCAACAAAGGGAAGGACGGAGCCAATTTCGAGATCGAGGGCTCGATCTCCCCCCTCAGAGATGCTTCCGGCTCCATCACGCACTACGTTGCGGCCGGTCGCAACATGAGCCGCCTACGGAAGCTCGAACGGGAGCTGTATCAGGCGCAGAAGATGGAGTCCGTGGGTCGCCTGGCAGGGGGTGTCGCCCATGATTTCAACAACATGCTCGGGGTAATCCTTGGGCACGCCGAGCTGGCGCTCCTGGCTCTTGAGCCCGCACAGCCGCTCTACAACAACGTCCAGGAGATCCAGAAAGCAGCGCAGCGATCCGCGAACTTGATCCGACAGCTTCTGGCCTTCGCCCGCAAGCAGACGATCAGCCCCAAGGTGCTCGACATCAACGAGACCGTCGGAAGCATGCTCACCATGGTTCGACGGCTTATCGGCGAAGACATCGAGCTGCTGTGGAAGCCCGGCGAAGCGCTATGGTCGGTGAAGGTCGACCCAACACAGATCGATCAGATATTGGCGAATTTGTGTGTCAATGCCCGCGACGCCATTGCGGGGGTGGGCAAAGTCATCATTTCGACCGCCAATGTGACCCTCGACGAGGCGCATTGTCGGGCGCATTCGGGGGCTTTCCCGGGTGAATATGTCCGCCTGGCCGTCAATGACGACGGTTGCGGGATGGAGGAGAAGGTCCTGGACAAGCTCTTCGAGCCGTTCTTCACCACCAAGCAGGTCGGCAAAGGAACAGGTCTGGGACTCGCCACCGTCTATGGCATCGTGAAACAGAACAACGGGTTCATCGAGGTCAGCAGTAAGCCGGGCCGGGGAGCCACCTTCCGCATCTACCTGCCACGAGCCCATGTGGCAATCTCCGAAGAACAATCCTTCCAGGTGCCGGACGAGAACCTGAGAGGAACCGAGACGGTTCTGCTGGTTGAAGACGAAGAGTCCATCTTGCAGCTGAGCAGGAGGATTCTAGAGCACCTGGGCTACCGGGTGCTGGCGGCGAAGAATCCATTTGATGCAGTGGAACTGGCAAAAAGCCACCCGGGCCCTATCGATCTGCTGCTCACGGACGTCATCATGCCGGGAATGAACGGGAAGGAATTCACGGAAACGCTCAGCACCGTCAAAGGCGGTTTTAGAACCGTGTTCATGTCTGGTTATACCGATGACGTGATTGCCAAGCATGGAGTCTTGGATCGAGAGGTTCATTTCTTGGAAAAGCCATTCTCAGTGGGAAGTCTGGCGGCAAAGGTTCGCGAAGTCTTGGATACATGATGGCTCAATGCGCTACGAGCCGAAAGGTGGACAGAGGATCGGGAGTGATGAAGACGCGGTTGGCTGCCCTGTGTCGGCGCCTTGGTAACCCGATCGAGTGGTGCACTGCCGACCGGTGCCTGCTTGCAGCGCTTGTTTGCCTGGGGTCCCTGATGATGTACACCGGCGCGGGGCTGTACTACCTTGCCGACCCCAATATCGCCGAATATGTCCACCTTCCGACTGCGCGGCTGTTCTTGAATTTCGCTTTCCTGCTTGAAATTGCATGGCTTCTCATTGGCGCAGCTGCACTCTGGCTGAGACGTCGCTCACCCGAAAGCCAGACACTGGTACTCGCCACCTGTTTGCTCTACGGGATCGGGTTCGGGATCTCCGCCTACTTTTTTGGCAATTTTACGTGCATGCATACGGGCGTAGTGACCTTGGCAGGCTGGTCCTTCGGCCTTGTTCTCTTTCCCCGAAGGTATGTCATTCTTGGCACCGCCGCTCTGTTGCTCATCATCTTGGCTACAACCGTCGCGGATCAAGTCGGATGGCTCCCATACGGTCCCTTGATGACTTCCGCCCCGTACAAAGAGGGGCGAATCTCGGGCTTGTTCCTGGTCTCTATTGGCGGAATCACCGGAAGCCTGCTTCTCGTTGTTGTCATCCTCATCGATTTCATCATTCAGAGCTGGAAGCGCCAGCAGACAAGGACGGCTGAATTGGCCGATCAGCTTTCAACGGCCAACGAGATCATCAGTCATTACGTGGCCGAGCAACTGGCCGAAAAGATTCGGGAAGGCCAGCACGATGAAGCATCGATTCCTACCCGTCGCCGACTGACACTGGTCTTCTCTGATATCTCGGAATTCAGCGTCACGGCGGACGAGCTCGAGCCCGAAGACCTGTCACGGCTGCTGAACGAGTACCTCGCCGCAATGACTGCCATCGCAGAAAAGTACGGGGCAACCATCGACAAGTTCGTTGGTGACGCCGTGATTTGCTTTTTCGGGGCGCCCAACGCCACGAATGACCGGGACCAGGCCCTGCGTGCCGTCCGGATGGCGATGGAGATGAATCGACGTGTTGCCGAGCTGGACCCATCCTGGCGCAAGCTGGGAGCAAGAAGAACCTTGCGTATTCGCATTGGAGTGAACACTGGCCTGGCCAATGTCGGCAGCTTTGGCTCCCCGCGACGCAAGGACTACACGGCAATCGGAAGGCAGGTCAATCTAACGGCACGTCTAGAGGCGAGCTGTGAGCCCGGAAACGTGCTGATGAGTCAAAGCACCTATGAATTGGTGAATGACGAGATTCCTTGCATGCCAGTGGGTGAGATCCAGGTCAAAGGCATTCATCACCCGGTCAGGGTGTACTCGCCCATGGAACAGGTGAAGCAAGACGGACCCACCGCTGAATGAGGGGAGAGAAAGGAGAAGAACGGGGAAATCCCTTCATCCCTCTCCTCAAGAATCACCCCGCAAGGAGAATGCACGGCATCCGCTGATGCAAAATGGAGTCTGTCGCCCCTCTCCATCCTCAACTGAAGCTGCTCGCAGCGGAATGTTGCCCGGTTCTCTCCACTGCCTCCCTTGACAAGACTAATTAGAATGATTCTAATTCGGATGGGACCGAAAAGGAGCTCTCTTGACGCCCGCACAGAAAAGACAAGAAATGGAGCAGGCTCTTCGGACGGCAGGTTATCGTATTACCGGCCAAAGGAAGGCCATTTTGGACTATTTGGTCTCGACGCTCGAGCACCCGGGTGCTTATAAGATTTTTGAAGAGGTGAAGAAGATTCAGCCCGGATTGAGCTTGGCGACGGTTTACAACACCCTGCAAGTTCTCACGAGGAACGGCCTCATCAAGATGTTGACGTTTAGGGAGGACAATCGATACGAGGCCAACCTTTCGTTTCACATCAATCTCATCTGCAAAACCTGCGGGAAAATACAGGATTTCGAAGCCGGGACGCTCCTGTCTCCGGAGGAGGTCCGTGAGAAAATCGGCTTCGAAGTCATGACCTACCGGATGGAGTACGAGGGATTGTGCTCGGAGTGCAAAGCCAAGGCCGGTCAGGAAGGGGAGATCGGAAGAGCGTCGTGTAGGGAAAGAGTGTAGATCTCGGTGG
>CALBZH010000246.1 GCA_937889795.1 uncultured Syntrophobacteraceae bacterium
ACCGGAGGATTTCCGCCTTCCACAGGTCGCGGTCGCAGCGGTTCTTCATCTGCGGGATTTCCATGACGTAGACGGGGGCGTACTCTTCAAAAATTTCGTAGGCTTTCTTCTTGCCGTCGCAGGTCGTCTCGCCCACCACCAGGTCGCAGGACTCGATGTACGGACAGAGGCGCGACAGCTTGAAGCCGACAAACGACTTGATGAGCGCGCAGGTGTTTCGGGGAAGAATCTTCTCGGCGGCTTCTTTTCCGGCCTCCGCCCCCGCGCAAAGCCCCACCTGGATGCCGCCGGCCGCCAAAACGATTTCCTCGGGGACAAACACGCAAAATGTCCCAATAATCTTTCTGCCTTGCGCCTTCGCATCCTGGAGCTCCTTGATGCGCAGGCCGTGCACTTCCGAGAGGACGAAGTCGAGGTATTCCGTCCCTCGCAACCGGCCGGTCTGACTCAGGTAAATGTCTCCGTAAAATTTCCCCAACACCTGCAGCAGCCCCTCATGGGCATCAAGATCAAGGTTGAGCTTCTCCCACATTGCATCGTAGGGTGTCGCCATGGATTAAACCTCCACCGGGATGACGGGATGAGTGATTGTTCGACTCTGGATGGTGTGCACCGCTTTGCGGCGGCTCTTCAGGCTATGTGGAGAGGGAGGAATGGTCAAATCGGTAAGATCAATTCGAATGGATTGTTGCGATCGGGATAATCAATCAGCATGTGACCGTAGGGCGGGGCGATTGACCAGATAGATCCCCATCGCCACCAGGAAAAGCGAGACGAACAGCATGTTCGTGATCGGTTCGTGGAGGAGCAGACCGCCCGCCAGAACGCCGAACAGCGGTGTGAGGAAGGTGAACGAGGCAAGGCGCGAGGCGGGGTATTCCCGGACGAGCCAAAACCACGCGAGATACGTGATGAAAGCGATCCAAACCGTCTGGTAGAGAAGACAGCCCGCGATGAGAGGGGTGACCAGGACGATGCCTTTTTCCCCCGCGACGGCCGACCCAAGAGGAAGCAAGAGAGCCGATACGACCAACTGATAGAGGAGCGTCTTGCCAGCTGAAATGCGAGCGAGGGGGCTTGCCTTGATCAGCACGGTCGTCGCTCCCCAAAGGACAGCAGCGCCGATGAGCATCATGTCCCCGAGTAGCATCGTCCCTGTCGGGAGGCTCACGGATTCCGCAACCGCCGTGAGTACGCCGGAGAAGGCGCACAGGAGGCCCACAACCTGGAGACGGTGGAGCTTCTCGCCAGGGATGAAGCGTTGGGCCCCCAGCGCGACGACGAAAGGAGACGTGTACAGGAAGATCACCGCACGCGACGCGTTGGTGAACATAAGTCCCCAGTATATCAGGAGGAACTCCCCCGAAAACAGCAGGCCCGCTCCGATGCCCCACCAAAAGGTGCCATCCCGGTCCAGGAAGGGCTCACGGCGAAAGCGCATCCACAAGCCGAGCAGCACGGCAGCGCACGCGGAACGGATCCCCGCCTGGAGCATGGGAGAGACGCCTTGGTTGGCCACCTTGATCGCCACCTGCTGGCCCCCCCAGCTTGCGCACAGGATGACCAGAATCAGGGTGGCCCGGAGATCCAACGCGTCACGCCGCCTTATCGATGGCTCTCTGCTCATGGTAACTCATCCAGTGTTTCCCTGACCTTCCCCACCAGCTCAGCGCTCGAAAAGGGCTTCTGAATGAAGTGGACGCCTTCCTCCAGTACGCCATGGGAGGCGATGACGTCGGCCGTGTAACCTGACATGAACAACACCTTGGCGTTGGGGCGGAGGGACAGGAGGGCTTTGAACAGATCCTGACCGTTCATTTCGGGCATGATCACGTCGGTGATGAGCAGCTGGATCTCTCCGGTGTGACTCTCGGCCAGACTGAGAGCCTCCTTCGGGCTTGAGGAGGACAAGACCTTGTAGCCGCGGGACTCCAGCATTTTGGTCGTCATCGCAAGGATTGCCGGCTCATCCTCAACCAGAAGCGCCGTCTCCCCCCTTCCCAACGGAGTCTCCGTGGGGGGCGCCGTCTTGTCTTCGATGGCCTGGTCCCCATGTCGCGGGATGTATATCGTGAAGGCTGTTCCCCGACCCGGCTCGCTGTAAACGTTGATCAATCCATTGTTCTGCCTGACAATTCCATAAACCGTCGCCAGCCCGAGGCCAGTGCCTTTGCCGATTCCTTTGGTGGTGAAAAACGGCTCGAAAAGCCTCCCCAACGTTTCTTTGTCCATGCCATGGCCGTTGTCGGATACGCTCAGCAGCACGTAATCGCCCGGAACAAACCCCGTGTGCGTCTCGCAGTAGTCTCTGTCGATCGTCGCGTTGCGCGTCAGGATGGTCACTTTACCCACCCCGGAGATCGCGTCCCGAGCGTTCACGCACAGGTTGGCCAAAATCTGGTCGATCTGGGACGGGTCGATCTTTATCTGCCACAAGCCTGCCCCCGGCTGCCAGGCCAAATCGATGTCCTCGCCGATGAGACGCCTCAACATCTTGAGCATGCCCTCAACCGTGTCGTTCAGGTTCAGGACCTTGGGGATGGCAGTCTGCCTGCGGGCAAAAGCCAGGAGCTGCCGGGTCAGGTTGGCTGAGCGGACGGCGGCTTTCCGGATTTCCTGGAGATCAGCATAAAGCGGCAGCGCCGGGTCAACCTGGTCGAAGGCCATGTCCGTGTAGCCTTGGATGATGCTCAGCATGTTGTTGAAATCGTGCGCCACGCCTCCCGCAAGGCGCCCCACGGCTTCCATCTTCTGAGATTGGAGAAGCTGTTCTTGCAGCTTTCGCGTCTCCTGCTCCGCAAGCTTCTTCTTGCTGATGTCCAGAAAGTGACAAATGAAATAGGCGGGAGCGCCAGCATCGTTTCGCACCAGCGAAGAGCTTTCCAGAACCCAGACGTCGCCGCCGTCTTTGCCCACGTATCGCTTTTCGAAGGGGTGCGGAGCGAATCCCGCTTCAGGCTCGAGGAAGCCGATTTCGCCGTTCGGAGCGTCCGCGGGGTGCCTGATGTCCATCCAGGTCTTTTGGAGCAGCTCATCCTCGGTGCAGCCCATGATGTCGCACAGAGCCTGGTTCACTTGCAGGAAACGGCCGTCCCTGGCCACCAGGGCCATTCCCGAGGCAGCGTTTTCAAAGGCGCTCTTAAAGCGCGCCTCGCTTTCCCTCAAGGCTCTCTCGGCCAATGTGCGGTCCGTGATGTCATGGACAACGGCGAAGGTCTCGACGTGCTCCCCGTTCTTGTCCAGAATGGCGCGTGGGGCCATGATGGTAGTGACGATCGAACCGCTCACGTGAAGCCATTCCACTTCAAACGCACGGTCTTGTGATGTGCCGATGGAATCCTGCAGGTCGGTGAACCCTCGTCGACTCTCCTCAGTCATGAAATCGGTGACGAGACGTTCCTTGGTGTCTTCCCTCGCGCGTCCCAGCATCCGGCACAGTCTGTCGTTCACATAGATCAGCCTTCCGCCCGTGTCGAAAACACCAAGCCCGTCATTCATGGTCTCTACGAGCGTCCGATACCGGGAAAGACTCTCATCGAAACCTTCCAGCAGCCTGTTGACCGCCGCAACAAGGAGGCCCATTTCATCCTCTTCGTGTCCCCTCAATCCCCCGAGACGTTTTTCAGCCGGCCGTGCCGTGTCCACCGAGGAGAGACCACGGCTGACGGTCAGCAGCGGCTTTGTGATCGAGTAGTACGTAATGAGAGCCAGGATTGAAGCGAGGAGCACACTGAGGCACACGTTGCCGAATACGAGCGTCGCCGATCGATCGAAGAAATTGACGCCAATCAGGTACGAGTCCAGGGAGATCTCGATCTGCCCCAAGGGAGTCTTGCCGTCCGCGAGGAAGAGGGGGACGGCGGTGTCGATATCCTGGCCGAAAATTCTTCGCACCAGCCAGTCCATCCGCCCCGATGTGCCGGGCCGCTCCCGATAAGCGAGCGTCGTGCCGAAGTCGTCGACAAGAGCCGCCCTACGGATGGGTCGATATTCGAACAAACCGTTGACGACCGTCAATCCGAGTGATTTGTTCATATTGTAGGCTGCCTGAGCCGCCTGCTCACGGACCATGCCGACGACTTCCGACACCGTGGAGTTGATCCGGCCTCGCTCCTTGATAAAGTCGAAACTGATCTGTGCGGTGCTGAGGAGCAAGCCAAGCAGCAAGCCAACCACAACCGTATGCTTCGCCTGCTGAAGCGCCAGGCTCTTGCGGGAGTCAAGCCGCACGTTCACCTCCAGCATCCGGCGGAGCACGGAGAGCACGCCTGCGAGATTGTTTCAATCACCTATCTGCTCCCGCTCACGATTCGCTGGACGGTACCATCCGCCTTCATGGCGGCGATCACACGGTTGACGTCGGACAGCATGTCTTTTGCCCGAGACCGGCGGGAAAAAGCCACATGGTAAGGATACACGGTCACGGGCTTCGGGCTCACAGAGAGGGTCTTCTCCATGTCGACATTGCGCTCGATCTGGGTCCTGCCCACGAGCGCATCGACCAGAAACAGGTCGATGCGCCCGGCCATGAGCTTTCGCAGACAAATGTCGTCGGAATCGTCGTATTCAACGGTTATCCCCATCGCATCGACGGCTTTCATGAACTCGTCGCCGTAGGAATACCCGCTGACAAGTCCAATCTTGTACGGTTTCAGATCGGCAAAGGTGCTCCATTGAAACGACTCGAAACGACCGCGGTTGTAATAGAAGACCTCATTAGCCTCGAAGACGAGGTCGCTGAAGACCAGATACTGCTCACGCTCCTCGGTTCGCATCAACAAGGTGATGCCGTCCGCTCGGCCGAGCTCCGCCATTTTGAGCGTCCGCTTCCAAGGATGCATGACAATGGAAAGCTTAATGCCCAAGCGCCGGAAAACCTCGTGGACCAGCTCGACGGCCACTCCCCCCTTAGGGGCCTTGCCCAGCTCGCCAATCGAGTAAGGCGGATAGGGACTGTCAACAAAACGAACCTCTCGGGCTTCATCCGTCGGGGCCGACACGGAGGCCCAGCAAAGGCACATTCCCAGCAGGACCGCTGGAAAGGCTCCCCACTTCATGCAATTCTCCTTTGTTTGCACTCACTTGAAAAACATGGCATGGAGGCTTTGCAATATTAAGGCCGAGCCATGACAGCCCAGGCGGCGAAGAGAAAGACCACGCCGCACGGAAGCCGCCAGGGCGTCAAGCGTCGAAGCACGGCTCCGACCGCGCCCGGGGACCGCGAACCACGGAGGCATCTTTGAAGCGTCGGAACATGTGGGGACCTATGAATCTATCACGCACTATTCCTTCGCCGTTCAGTATTCCCAATGTGCGCCGGTTCGTGGTTTTCCGGGCGTTATTCAACGCCCGATTCTACTATCCGGTGTTCACGATCCTCTTTTTGGACTTTGGGCTCAGCCTGCCACAGTTTGCATGGCTCAACGCCGTTTGGGCAGCGACCATTGTCCTGCTGGAAGTCCCGTCCGGGGCTCTGGCCGATATCCTGGGGCGGCGTAATCTGTTGGTCTTGAGCGGAGTGCTCATGGTCCTGGAGATGGTGGTCTTGTGCTTGGCGCCCAAAGGTCACCCCAATTGGCTCTTCACCGCATTCTTGGTCAATCGCGTGCTGAGTGGGGCAGCCGAAGCGGCCGCAAGCGGTGCCGATGAGGCACTCGCCTACGATTCTCTCAAGCACGACGGGGACGTTCGGGACTGGGGGCGTGTCCTGGAGGTGCAAATGCGCGTGCAGTCGAGCGCCTTCATCATCGTGATGACGGTGGGAGCCGCGGTTTACGACCCAACCCTCCTGCAATGGCTGGTGCGAAAGCTGAGCTTGAGTCTATCCATCACGCAAGAGACGACCCTACGCCTTCCCGTGTACCTGACGCTCTGTTCCGCGATTCTGACTCTGGTGACCACTCTCGGGATGCGGGAAGCTTCACCGCAACTCCGTGAAGCATGCGCGGTCTCCGATGGCTGCCGCGAATCCATTGCCAATGCCTTTCGCTTGACGCTCGAGGCCGGACGATGGATCCTCAGCACCCCGCTCGCCCTGATCGTCATCCTGGCGGGACTCTTGTTCGACCACGTGATCCGCATGCTCATCACCATGAACAGCCAATACTACCGACTCATCGATCTTCCCGAAGCGTCGTTCGGGCTCATTGGATCCGCAATGGCCAGTCTTGGGCTCGTCGTGCCGCGCCTCGCGCGTCGGCTGGCTGCAAGGACTTCACCGGCGACCAACCTGAGCCTTCTGGCCGCGGTGACGTTGCTGGGGCTGGTCGGTATGAGCCGATTCTGGCCCTTCGTCGGTCTCGTGGCGGTGGTGGTCCTCATGGCCGTCATGCAATGCGTTCATTTCCTGGTCAGCCACTACCTGAACGAGATCACCGACTCGCGGCAGAGGGCGACCGTGCTGAGCTTCAAGGGCTTATCCTACAATTTGGCATATGGTCTCATCGGTCTTCTGTACTCATTCCTTCTGCTGGCACTCAGGAGCGGCGC
>CALBZH010000247.1 GCA_937889795.1 uncultured Syntrophobacteraceae bacterium
CATGAACAGGGTCATGCCAACAAGCACGAAGAGAGGAGCTCTTCCGGTGGTTTTCAGAATCAGCCCGAAGTTTAGTTTATGCATTCTGTCCCAGCGGGGGAATTCACTCTTTCTCATAGGCCTCACAGGACTTGGCAGTTGAAGGGCAGAGGCAGAAGCAAAACCACATGCATCCAACGGTCGTGGGATCCACAGGAACGTAAGCGAGCATGATGCATCCCCACCTTCAACGGCTCTTCACCAACACCTTCGTGTGCTTTTCCTTTGTGGGAAGCATCGGATTCGTCGTCGATTCCACCGTGCTCTACCTCCTCATCCTCACGACCGGGATGGATCTTTACACCAGCCGCGCGTTCTCCTTTTTTTGCGCAGCCTCAACAACCTGGCTCCTCAACCGATCGATCACGTTCAAGCACGCCGGCAGCCAAGGCCAGCCACCCCTCCAATGGTCGATCTACCTGATGTTGATGCTCATCGGCGGATCCGTCAACTACTCCGTATATGCCCTGTGCGTATGGAAATTCCCCATCGTACACAGCCACCCGATCCTTGGCGTCGCGGCAGGCGCCCTCTCCGGGCTGATGTGCAACTACTTCACGTCCAGAAGCCTCTTCCTGGGTCGATTGAGCAGTCTCAGCCGGCGGTCCACAACCAGGGCCAGTGGATAGAAGGCAAGCCACGCGACCGGATGGAGATACCGCACGATCGGAAGCACGGACAGAAAACCGGCAACCGACACACAGGCAGTGGTAAGCATGAAGAGCTCAACGGCCAGGAGACGCTCGAGTCCCTGTGTCAGGACCACACCCCCAGCGGAGACAATGGGTATTGCGAGGAGAAGCCAGTACCAGGGCAGCATCGCGCGATAATACCGTTTCAGGAGCGTCAGCGGCTGCTCGTCAGGGTGTAGAGGTCCCGGCACGACCTCGGATGTGTCGTGGACGAACTCACGATATTTGGCGACTTGAGCGTCGTCCATGGCGAGATCGTTTTCGATCACCTTTCGGATCAGCCCCACATCGAAATAGTCTGCCAGAGTCTGGAGAGAGAGCCCGACCACGCCCATCGGATCCCTTTTGAGCACGTTCATGGCCGTGGATCGCGCGATCTCGTTAGCCACGCCGTTCTTCTCCGTGTCCGCATCCTCACCGCCGTACTCTGCCAATGCGAACCGGATCCTCCAGCACAGCCCGGCATACTCGAAGAGCTGTTCCGTTCGGAGATGGCGGTCTTTCAAATCGAATCTCGGATTGTCGAAGACGGCCGAGCGCGCTTCGGGTAGTGGAAAGTCCTCCGGAATAACAAGGGGCGCCCACGTCGCCAGCAGGAAGAAGCCCTCCGAGGCGTGATACCCGGGGGGGCAGCCCGTCAGGTCGGAGTAAAGCTCTTTCAGCCCACCATGGAGCGCCATCATCATCACGACGGATATCGCCAGATGAAGGACTGGCCCGAGTCGGCGTCGGGACTCTCTCCAAGCACTGGCAGAGCCATCAGATTCCTCCTGGTTTTCAGGCACATCCGTTCGTCGCGATTGAAACATCCCCAGCAGCGGCAGCAAGAGCGTGTTCAGCATCACAACCGGCAGATAGCTGACGCGAAGGCTGACCACCAGTGCTCCCAGGATTTGCACGGCCGCGAGGACCACGACCCTCCGACGGCGAATGTACTCGAATGCCGCAAGCACATAGGCTGCGAAAAGGAAAAGCGAGAGCGTTTCCGTCATCACATAGCGTTCATACAGGAGCTGAATCGGCTCGAGGGAGCACAGGATTGCCGCCGCCCAAGCAATGAATCGACGCACAGTGAAGTACCGATCGAGCGCAAAGCCCAGCAGCAAAGCCGACCCCGCACTCGCCGCCAACTGCAGGAGAAGGAGAGGCACCAGGGACCCACTCCATTCGATCAGCGGCCCGATCACGAAGCCGTACGTGAAGGAACGGTCCTCCGGAATCCAGTCCGACGTGGCGCAGTAAATGTAGCAGGCGGAATCCCCGAAGAAGAACTTGGGGACGGGATCCAGGAAGAAGAAGGTGAGCTTGACGCCGCCTATCACAAACAACAGAATCAAAAGCCAGCGCCACGTCATACGGGCTCTCGTCGGGGCTTGAGCTTCAGGAGACTGAGAAAGAAGCTCGAGAACATGATTTGAACGCCCAGCATGATGAATGTGACGCTGGGGATGGTCAACCGGAGGCTGTGCGCATAGGACAGACTCCCGAAATGCTGCTGCCCCCATTCCAGAAGCGCCATCACCAGGAGAGCCTGCCCCGCCAGAAAAAGCGTGATGCCACACACCAGACCGGCCTCCAAGTTGGCGACCTTGAGGATGCGCTGGATTCGCTCATCCGGCGGCAGATGCAGTGCATCGATGGCGAAGGCCTTGGCAAAGACGCCGAAAAAAACCAGCTGGAACCCGACGAGTACCGACATGGAGCAGACCAGCAGCGTGTTCGTGTCGAACGTCACGTCATGAATCCTGAGGGGCGTCCATGTGAGAACGGCTCCCAGCACCCCCCCTACGCAAAAGAGCACCAGCCCCGGAATGAGAAACAGCCAGCGTGGGCTGAAGAGGAGCAGGAAGCGCAGGTGACGCCACCCGTCCCGCCACGATCGCAGGTGCGGTGGTCGGCTGCGGCCGTCGGGAGAAAGGGTTGTGGGGACCTCGGTTACACGGAGATTGAAGAGGGACGCCTTGACCACCATCTCACTGGCGAATTCCATCCCCGTCGACTGGAGATCCATCCTGTCGAAGGCGCTCCTGCCGAACCCCCTCAGTCCGCAATGAAAATCACCACACGGACTCCGGAAAAGACCTGACCGATCTTCGTCAAGACCGGGTTTCCCAGGTACCGGTGGAGAAACGGCATGGCGCCCTCAGCAATGCCGCCTTTGAACCGATTCCCCATGACCAGGTCATAGCCTTGCCGCAAATGGTCGAGAAACGGCCGCAGGCTTAGGAAATCGTAGCTGTCGTCGGAATCCCCCATGATGACATACCGCCCCCGGGCCGCCGCGATCCCGCCTCTCAGTGCATGGCCGTACCCCTTCTCGGCGACAGGCACGACTCGCGCCCCCGCCCGCTCGGCGCACTTCTGAGATCCGTCCGTGCTGCCGTTGTCCGCGACGACAACCTCGCCTGAAACGCGCTCCGTTTCGAGAAATCGGAGTGCCTTGCCCACGCAGGTCGCAACCGTTTCGACCTCGTTGAGGCAGGGCATGACGATGCTCAGCTCGCATCCCCTCGTTGCTTCATCCATAGGCTCCCCTCGACCACCTTCAACTGGGCAAGCACGACGAAGATGGTCAGAATAGACACCAGATCAGTCCTATTTGAACGTGAGCCACTCGGGCTTGAAGAGCAGCGCGAGCCCGATGGCCCCAAGGATTGCGCCTCCCAGCAGCCTGCTGGCCCGTGCGTATTTGGTCCCGAAGCCCGTCATCTGCAGCGTGGTGACGGCGGCACCGAAGATGAGTGCATCATCCGCCATGAACACGATGATGTAAAGCAGCAGGTACGCGTAGTATTGCCACAAGGGGAGAAGCGTCATCGTCAGTAGCTGCGTGTAGACAGCCGGGATGCCGGCGGAGCACACGAACTCGATCAGATTCACGGCGATGGCCAGCAAGACCACGCCCACAAGGGCGGGCCACATCCGTTCCGTGAGGGCCATTTTCTTGAGCCGTTCCATGATCTGCCGACGATTGGGGGAGTTGGAAACATGGCATACCACTTCGGGGTTGGCAAAGAAGTCGTAGAGATTGTATGCCGCCCCGCCAAGCGCCACCAGGCCGACCGCAATGCGAATCCATATCACCATCCCGAAGGCGAGCAGCGCATTCAGCCAGGCCGTCATGATCAGAAAGTAAACCAGCCCGGAGCCCGCGAGGAAAGCCAGGCCAAGAATCCACATGCGTTTGCGGTCTTCGACATTCAACAGCATGCCCAGCAGAAAGACCAAGGCCCACATGGCGCAGGGATTAAACCCGTCCAGCGCGGCAAGAACGATCGTCAGAGCAGGCAAGGACAGCGTCGCGGTCTGCACTTTTCCCAGCAACGGAAGAGCGATTTCCTCGGGCAGGGATGTCACCAGGACCGTCACGTTCGCGTTCTCCGGAAGACTGCCCTGAGTCAGGAGGGCTCCCACGGGATCGGGGCATGCCGTGACCAGGCACGCCGCAATTCGGCGCTCGATTTCCGCGCCGGTCCATTCGTCCCGATGGTAGCCCATGATCGCCCAGTCCCCGACGACGATGAATGGGACGCTCATCTGAGTCAGCTTCAGGGAATCGGCCACCTTGGTAAACGCTTCTCTTCCGGCTTCGTCGAGCTCGACTTCGTAATCCTGAATCACGATGCGAGGGTCATCCGCCGCCAGCCGGCGAAGCAACCTCCCGGCGTCCTCGCAATGCGGACAGCCCTCCGCCCTGAAATAATGAACCGTAACCGAATCGGCCGAAATCGATTGACCGCGGACATGGGGAGCGAGGCTGAGCAGGCTCGTCCAAACGCACAGGAGAAGGCCTAGCCACCGGCGCATGTTCAATTTTTCCTTTTCAATCCTTGCAGGGGGATGAGTCGCAACAACGCGAGCAGAAATAAGCCCACCAGGCCCATCGATTTGATGGTTGCCCGATCCGCTCTTTTTGGTAACATTTTATACATTAACCCAATAGATCAT
>CALBZH010000248.1 GCA_937889795.1 uncultured Syntrophobacteraceae bacterium
CCGCGTTGTACTTTTCAGGCCATTTCTTTTCGAGGTCCGCTTCGGCCTTGCCGTAATTCTTCTGCTGCTTCCAATACATCTTTACGGAATTCCGGCGATGGTGCCAGACCATGGCGGCCGGATTGAACCCAAGCGTCCAACCGCGCTCCTGCAAGCGCCAGCACAGATCGACATCGTCGCCGGCGATCCTGAATCGATGGTCAAACCCCTCGATGGCCTCAAGGGCACTCTTTCGGAAAGCCATGTTGCAGCCCGGGATGTGCTCGGCTTCCTGATCGGTCAGCAGCACATGAACCGGCCCCCCGGGTGAATTGGCGACACAATCGGCGATCGGCCCATCGTGGGGCGGCGGCAGGTTCGGTCCCCCCACGCCCACGTGACTCGTCCGCATGAACGTCGCGGCAAGGTAAGTCAGCCAGTGGGGATCGGGCCTGGCGTCGTCATCGATGTAGGCCACGATCTCGCCCTTGGCCGCGCGCATCCCCGTGTTGCGGGCACTGCTCAGGCCGCGGTTCTCCGTGCTGATGACCTTGAATCCGTACTCCCTGGCAACCTCCCCCGTACCGTCTTTGGACCCGTCGTCCACGACAATCACTTCATAGTTGGGGTATTCGAGCTTCCGCAGGCCATCCAGCGTGTCCCGAATCGTGCGCGTCCCGTTGTAACTGCACACGACCACCGAAATGCTCGGCCACGGAAGATCCGGAGCAAACGGAACCTCCGCATACGCCTTGCGGATCGCTTCAAGCGACAGCTTGGGCTTGCGATTCCGATCGGTGACACCAAACCCCCAGTCGTCGATGTCGAAGCCGCCGCGATGCCATTCGTCGGTCCAAGAAAAGACAAAGACACCGGCACATCCGCTGCCGAACGTGGACTGAATCTGCCACACCAGCGTCTCAGCCTGCTTCTCCTCGCCGTTGCGCATGCTGTCGAGACCGATTTCGGCCATCACCAGCGGAAGGTCATTGGCGATATTCTGCAGGCGGGCAAGGTAGCCTTCCAGCTTCTCGCGCGTTTCGAGATAGACGTTGAAGGAAACGAAATCGACGAACGGAAGCTGCAAATATTCCGTCGTCGGGAAGTTCACGTATGTCACCAGAGACCCCGGGTCCTCGGCCTTGGTCGCCTTGTACAAACGCTCGAGGAAACCCTCGATCCGCTCATGTCCGTACCAGCGCACGATCGATGACGGAATCTCATTTCCGATCGTGTAGCACAGAAGCGCGGGATGCCCCGCACAGGAACGAACACCGGCTCTGACCCGGTTCTCGATGTCCTGGGCCTGCTTGCGGCTGTCGAGAAACGCCACGTGCTCTTCCCAGGGCAATCCGACCATCACGCGCAGCCCATGCTTCTGGGCGATATCCAGAAGCCACCTCGGGGGAACCGTGTAGGTCCGCACGGAATTGATGCCGTATTCCACCATCTGGGCAAAGTCGCGCTCCACCGTTTCGGGATCGTGATATTCACAGCCAGCTTCATCCGGCCGGAATGGCCCGTAGGTCACTCCTCGGATGAAGAACTTCTCATCGCCGACAAAGATGAACTTCCCTGCCACGCGTGGACGAACACCTTCCACCACGGGGATGTTTCTCGGAGGATTCAAATAGAACTCGGCGACCCCGGCCGGCTTCTGAGCGTGCCGATCTCCTGCCGCGTCGGGCTTCAAAGTGAAGAGCTTGGCACCGCGATCTTTGGCGCTGACGTCAGCAGTCGGCAGATCCACCACCTTCGCGGTTTCCGCCCGCTTGAACACGGGCCTCAGAATGCCGGCTTCCTCCGCACGCCCTTCGATCAGCGCTTCGTCCTGAATCTCCTCCGCGAGCCCCGAATCCGCTGACGGGCTCCCTATCTCAATTGCCTTACCACTCATCGATCGAGCCATGGTATCCTCACTCCTCCAGGATCGTGCGTTGCGCCTTTGTGAACCTTATCACCGCCCCCTTTTACCATCCGGGGCATTGTGAGCTCTCGAGCACCTCGTGAGGATAGACCTCCCGTGGTGACATGCGCCCATGAGCAACATGTGTACCATGAAACCAACCACCTGTTTTGCTTGTCATTTCTATCAAACCGGTTGTCCTGGTCCCCTGATGCGGTTACGAATCTTGCGCACGAAGGTTACGAATCCTGCGCAGGGATTGATATTGGGTGACAAGGGAGGGATACGCTGTCGTGAGTGCTCTGTTTCGCAAATGTAAACCCGCCGTGGATCGCTATTGGCTGCTGCTCCTGGCCGGACTGTTGTGGACTGGGGTCGGCATGGGATTGATCATGACGGCGTGCTTCTGGCTTGCGGATTTGGGTTGGCCCAAAATTGCACTCGGAGTTCTCGGCGGATTTGGCTCGGGGATTCTGGTGTACCGTTTTGGGTTTTCCAGGCTTGCGGAGCGGAACCTGAAACGAATATCTGGCCAGCCCGTCCAGGTCTGCGTATTCGCGTTCCAGGCTTGGCGAAGCTATGCGCTCATCGTCGGCATGATGGCGCTGGGGGCGGTGCTGCGTCATTCAACCCTGAGCCGATTGGCCCTCGGCATGATCTATGCGGCCATCGGCACAGGGCTTACCTTGAGCAGTGCGGTCTACTATGAAGCGGTGTTCGGACCGGAAGACGCAATCTGACCCGCTTCCGAGCAAGCACCCTACCCCACGGCCATCTCCCGGCCGCTGATCCTGCTTCTTTTGTCCTACACGGCGGGAATCATGCTGGGCAAT
>CALBZH010000249.1 GCA_937889795.1 uncultured Syntrophobacteraceae bacterium
GGTCCCGCTCGTCGTCAGCGATCTCAACATTGGTTTGCTGTTCCTGTTTGCTCTGTCTTCTCTTGGCGTTTACGGGGTCGCCCTCGGGGGATGGGCCTCCAATTCGAAGTACAGTCTTCTTGGAGGCATTCGTGGGGCCGCCCAGATGATCAGCTACGAGCTGGCCCTCGGGCTGTCGCTGGTGCCCATTGTCATGCTGGCGGGATCGTTCAGCATTGTGGACATTGTGGATGCCCAGGCGAAATACCCGTTCATCCTGGTTCAGCCCGTCGCGTTCGCGATCTTCGTGATCAGCGCCATGGCGGAAAGCAAGCGCATCCCGTTCGACCTGCCCGAGGCGGAAAATGAAATCGTGGCGGGCTTCCACACGGAATACAGCGGCATGCGGTTCGGGGTTTTCTTTTTGGGCGAGTACGTGAACATGCAGGTCTTCGGGGCCATGGTGGCCGTGCTCTTTTTGGGCGGCTGGCGAGGGCCCATCCTGCCTCCCGTGGTCTGGCTCGTTCTGAAGATCCTGCTGGTGTCCGTGATCATGATCTGGGTGCGCGGGACCCTGCCCCGGCTCCGCTACGACCAGCTGATGGCGCTGGGATGGAAGGTGCTGATCCCTCTGTCCCTGGTGAACATTGTTGTGACGGGAGCCTTTGGGCTGCTGTAGGAAGAGACATCGACGACAAATCGTCGGTCTTTGTATGGAAAGGATGCTGAGCCACCATGGAATCGGCCTGGGATGCGGTAAAGGCGCTCGGAATCGGATTCGCCACCACGTTCGCCCATCTCTTTCGAAGACCGATCACCGAGGAATACCCCGAGATCAAACGGCCGTTGCCGGCTCGGACGCGGGCGGTGATCGTCCTGACCCGGGACCCGGGTGGAAATGAGCGGTGCGTGGCCTGCTACCTGTGCTCCGCGGTGTGCCCGGTGAGCTGCATTTCCATGCAGGCTGCCGAGCGCGAAGATGGGCGGCGCTATGCGGAATGGTTTCGAATCAACTTCGCCCGCTGCATCTATTGCGGCCTTTGCGAGGAAGCCTGTCCGACGTCGGCCATCCAGCTGACGCCGCATTTCGAAACGTGCGAGCCGGATATTCTGAACCTCGTGTACGAGAAGGAAAAGCTTCTGGTGGATCACCAGGGGAAGGATCAGGAGTACAACTTCTACAAGGTGGCCGGCATCGCGACCGGAGCGGGCGACAAGGGCGAGCACCGGAAGGAATCCAAACCGGTGAGCATCCGGAGCAACATGCCTTGAGGACACGACGATGACGCTTTACACGCTGCTCTTTTACCTCGTGGCGACGGTGATCGTGGCGTCCACGGCGGTGGCCATCACGCGGCGCAACCTCGTTCACGCGGTGGTCTACCTCATCGTTTCCTACTTCGGGACGGCCCTGCTCTTTTACCTGCTGGGTGCGCCGCTGCTTGCGGCCTTCGAGGTGATCATCTACGCGGGGGCCATCATGGTCCTGTTCCTCTTCGTCGTGATGATGATTCGGATCGAGGCGCACGAGGAAGTGTTTTTCCCGCTGAGCCAGTGGCTGCCGGCCGTGGGATTCGGGGCGGTCTATCTGATCGCAGGGTCGGTTATGGTCTTCAAGACGCCCGGAACCGAGGTCAAGCTGGATCTCGTTCTGGCCCTCCCTCGGGACTATGCGGTGTACGTGTTCAAGGAGCACTGGCTGTCCATCGAGATCGTGTCGCTGCTGCTTCTCGTAGCTCTCGTCGCGGCCCTGCACCTGGGGAAGGGAAACGATAAGGGTGCGATGGAGGAGGAATCATGATCGTCCCGTTCAGCCACGTCCTGGTGCTGGCCGGAATGCTGTTTGTGCTCGGGATCGTCTGCACCGTGGCGCGTCGCAACCTCATCATGATCGTGCTCGGAGTCGAGATCATGCTGAACGCCGCATCCATCGCCTTTGTGGGGGCGGCCTCTCGGTGGCACAATCTGGAGGGCCAGGCCTTCGTCCTGTTCGTGCTGGCCATTGCCGCAACGGAGGTTTCGGTCGGACTGGCCATCATCGTGTATGCTTTCCGGCGCACGGGCTCCTTCGATCCGAGCGCTTACAACCGGTTGAAGTGAGACTGGACTTCACGTCAGAAGATCCACGGGGGCAAAGATGACCACCGGCTTGACCCATAGTGCGACGGCTACGGCCGCTCTCCTGGCAACCCTGTCGCCTTTTGTCGCGTTTCTCGTGATCCTGATCGTCACCCGGTCGAGGCAGCAGCTTTCGGCGACCGTGTCGCTTGGCGCCGTCGGATTGTCGTTCGTCTGCGCCGTCCTGCTGCTTGCCGGCTACTGGGGCATGGAAGGAGCGGTCCGGCTTACGGTCCCCTGGCTGAGCGCGGGGGCTTATGCCATCCCCTTCGGGTTTCTCCTGGACCCGCTGAGCCTGCTCATGCTCGTCATCGTGACCACCATCAGTTTGCTGGTCCAGGTCTATTCCCTGGGCTACATGGCTGGGGATTCTGGATTCTCGCGCTACTACGCCTTCATGTCGCTTTTCGTGTTCTCGATGACGAACCTGACGCTCGCCCCCACGCTGCTCCAGCTCTACGTCTTCTGGGAGCTGGTGGGGCTTTCGTCCTACCTGCTCATCGGGTTCTGGTACGAAAAATTCAGCGCCACGCAGGCTGGCAAGAAGGCGTTCGTGATGACGCGAGCGGGCGATGTCGCCTTCTTCCTGGGGATGCTCGTGCCGCTGCTCCACCTCGGGAACGTGGGGATCGTGGACATGAACAGCCTGCATCCGGCGACGAGCATTTCTCCCGGCATGCTGACCCTGTCCGCCGTGCTGATCTTCGGCGGCATCGTGGGCAAGAGCGCCCAGTTCCCGCTCATGACCTGGCTTCCGGATGCCATGGAAGGCCCGACGCCCGTCAGCGCCCTGCTGCACTCGGCGACGATGGTGGCAGCCGGAGTCTATCTCTTCGCGCGCCTTTTCCCGTATTTCAGTCTGTCTCCCACGGCCATGACCCTGTTTCTGTTCATCGGGACACTCAGCATGCTCCTGGCTTCCACCATGGCCATGGTGGACCGGGACATTAAGAAGGTGTGGGCGTACTCCACCATCAGCCAGCTCGGCTTCATGATCATGGCGCTGGCGTCCGGGGGGCCTGGCGGCTACTTCTCGGGCGTGTATCACCTGACGACCCACGCCGGGTTCAAGGCGTTGCTGTTTCTGTGCTCGGGGGTTTTCATCCACCATTTTCAGACCAACGATATGTTCGAGCTGTCGGAGAAGCAGTGTCGGCACCTCAAAGTCCCGACTGTCGCGATCGTCCTCGCGGCGGCGGCGCTTTCGGGACTGCCACCGCTCTCCGGGTACTTCAGCAAGGAGGCAATCCTCAAGCAATTGACGGTGCTGCCCAATCCGATCTGGCTGACAGCGGCGCTGCTGGGCGTCTTCCTCACGGCCTATTATTCTTTTCGGGTGGTTTTCGTTCTGTGCTTTCCCCGTAAGCCCGAAGCGGATTCCGAGGAACAAACGGTCAAAGGGGATACGGCTCACGGCGGCCACGGGGAGGCCTCATACGGCCTCATGGTCTGGCCCCTCGTCATCCTGGCGGGAATCACTCTGCTTCTGGGGTTCGGCGAGCATGCGCTCAAAGTTCTTCTGGTCGGTCATCAGGATGCGCGCGGCTCGCTCGAAGGCTGGGCCGTGGACTGGCTGCCCGTGGCGGCTCTGGGGCTCGCCATTTCGGGAGCGGGAGTTGCCTGGGTCGAATTCGGCCACAAGAAAGCCAAGCAGGTTGGCTTTGTGGAAGAGGAGCCCCGTCTCGCCGCCCTGTTTCGCGAGCGGTGGTACCTGGATCACCTGTATCGGATCCTTGTGGAGCGCGGCATCGACAAGGGGATTTCCACCCTGTTTTACCGGAACGACAACCTGGTGATCGACGGCTCCATCGACGGCATGGGCAAGGGAACGGTCGAAGGCGGACGCTTCGTCGCCCGGCTGCACCTGGGGATGATCCAGCACCGGCTGGTCGTGACCCTTGCCGTCCTGGCCTTTCTGTCGCTTTACTTTTTCTTTTAGTCCGGCTGGATCTTGCAGCGCCAATTGCTGAAACCTGACCACAGACACCGGAACACTCCCAACAAGGTGTTTTGCCGATGCAAATGACATATGCGACGTTTCCTTACCTGAGCGCCATCCTGGTGAGCTGTGTTGGCGGGCTCCTGGCGATCCTCTGCATTCCCGAGGAGCGCAAGTCTTGGATCAAGTGGGTGAGCGCGGTTTCCTCCGGGATGACCCTCGTGCTGTCGATCGCCGTGTTCTTCGCGTATGACAAGAGTCTCGGGGGATTGCAGTTCGTCGAGAAGGTCGCCTGGGTGCCGGCGCTCGGCATTCAGTATTTTAACGGCGCTGACGGCTTCAACCTGCCGAACCTGCTGCTCACGGGCATCGTTTTCTTCACGGGCGTGCTGACCATGTGGGAGCTGGAGCTGCGGGTGAAGGAGTTTTTCGCCCTGTATTTCCTGATGGTCGCCGGCGTCTTCGGGTTGTTCATGAGCTTCGATCTGTTCTTCATTTTCATCTGGTACGACGTTTCGCTGTTTCCCATGTACCTGCTGATTGCCGTCTGGGGGACGACCCGCAAGGAGCACGGGGCCATGAAGCTGACCCTGTACCTGCTCGCCGGGAGCGCCCTGATCCTGCCGGCGATCGTCTACCTGTTCGTGAAGGCGGGGCTGAGTACCTTCGACCTGATCCGGCTGATGCAGCCCGGAGTATTTACCGCCGAAGAGCAGATTTTCGCGTTCTTGCCCCTTTACTTGGGGTTTGGGATCCTGGCGGGTGTCTGGCCGTTCCACACTTGGTCTCCGGTTGGGCATGTGGCCGCCCCCCACGGAGTGAGCATGGTCCACGCGGGGGTGCTCATGAAGATCGGGGCCTTCGGGGTGCTTCGGGTGGCCATCTGCCTGTGTCCGGAAGGCTGGAAATATTGGGCCCAGCTCATGGCGGTCCTGGCTGCCATCGGCGTCATTTATGGAGCCCTGGTGGGCTTGAGACAGACGGATCTGAAATACGTCATCGGGTATTCGAGCGTCTCGCACATGGGCATTGTGGGACTTGGGCTTTCGACGGTGACCTTGGAGGGGCTGGATGGCGCCGTGTTCCAGATGTTCGCCCATGGGGTCATGACAGCCCTGCTCTTCTCGTCGGTCGGTTACATCTACGATCGGACCCACACCAAAGCGATCGCCGATCTTGGAGGCTTGAGCCGGACCATGCCGGTCGCATCGGCCTACTTCATCGTGGCGGCACTGGCCGGCATCGGGGTCCCGGGGCTGGCCAATTTCTGGGGTGAGCTCATGGTGCTGATCGCGGCCGTCCAAGTGTATCCGTTGCGTGGGGTGATGGCGGTCCTGGCACTGGTTGTTTCGGCCCTTTTCATGCTGCGGGTGGTTCAGCGGACCTTCTACGGGCCGGGCAAGGACCAATACGCTCAGCTGCCCGATGTGCCGTTCACGCTGGGCATCCCGCGCATGGTCCTCACGACCGTGCTCGTGCTGCTCGGGCTCTTCCCGTCGATTCTCTTTGACATGATTCAGACCGCATCGATCCCCTTCATGAGTGGACTGCCGAAATGAGCTGGATGGCCATCAGCCCCGAAATCCTTTATCTGCTTGCGACGTTGGGATTTCTCGCTCTCTCCCTCGGGGGACGGACCAAATCGGGCCGGGAGCACAGCGTCGCCCTGGCCGTGGCCGGAGCCGGGGTCGTGCTTTCCCTGGTCGTCATCGGGGCAGAAGGTCACATGTTCGCCGCAACGTACCGGGTGGACCTGTTCACGCAGGTCTTCAAGACGATGCT
>CALBZH010000250.1 GCA_937889795.1 uncultured Syntrophobacteraceae bacterium
TAAGATTCAAAATACGTGGCGTAAGCCAAATATCGACAAGGGGGTAACAAATTCAATGGTTGACGAACTCCAGACCGTAAAGCAAGAAGAAGAGCTCACCACCACGGCCGAAGACAATCTCATGGACGTTGATTTCGAGGACATGGACGCGCTCCAGGATCTTTACGACCAGACGTTCCAGAACATTCAGGAAGGCGAGGTCATCCGGGGGCACATCGTTCAGATCAGCGATGATTTTGTGATGGTGGACATCGGCTACAAGTCCGAAGGACAAATCCCCATTCATGAATTCAAGGATGAGAAAGGAGAGATTCAGGCCGCTATTGGCGACGAAGTCGACGTCTTGCTTGAATTCCATGATGACGAAGACGGGAGTATTCACCTCTCCAAGGAAAAGGCTGCCAAGATCAAGATTTGGGACGACATCAGCCGCGTGTACAACGACGACGGGATCATCGACGGAAAAGTCGTGGCCAAGGTTAAGGGCGGTCTTGCAGTCGATATCGGCGTGCAAGCCTTTCTGCCCGGCTCTCAGGTGGACCTGCGGCCCGTTCGCAACCTGGAAGGCCTCATTGGCAACACATTCCCGTTCAAGATATTGAAGTACAACAAGAAGCGCCGCAACGTGGTCCTCTCGCGGCGTGCACTGCTCGAGAAAGAGCGCGAGCAGCTCAAATCGCAGACCCTCGCCAACCTGGAAGAAAAGAAGGTTGTCGAAGGAACCGTCAAGAACATCACCGATTACGGTGTGTTCGTGGATCTGGGCGGGATCGACGGTCTGCTGCACATCACCGACATGAGCTGGGGCCGCGTGGGGCATCCCTCGGAAATGTTCCAGATCGGCGACCGGATCAACGTCCAGGTTCTGAGCTTCGACCGTGAGCATGAGCGCGTCTCTCTCGGTCTCAAGCAGCTGATCGCCGATCCATGGACCAAGGCTCAGGAAAAGTATCCCGTCGGCACCCAGGTGCGCGGCCGCGTGGTCAGTCTCACCGACTACGGCGCATTCGTCGAGATCGAGCAGGGCGTCGAAGGTCTGGTGCATGTATCTGAAATGTCCTGGACGAAGAAGATTCGCCATCCGTCCAAGATTCTGAGCGTGGGCGATGAGCTCGAAGCCGTGGTGCTCAGCATCAATCCCGAAAGCAAGCGCATTTCGCTCGGCATGAAGCAGCTCGAGGCCAATCCCTGGGATGTCATCGCCGAGAAGTACCCCGTCGGCACCACGATCGCCGGCCGAATCAAGAACATCACCGACTTCGGCGTCTTCATCGGCATCGACGAAGGCATCGACGGGCTGGTTCACATCTCCGACATTTCCTGGACCAAGCGAGTCAAGCACCCCTCGGAAGTCTTCAAGAAGAACCAGGAAGTGCAGGCGATTGTCCTCAACATCGACAAGCAGAACGAGCGCTTCTCGCTCGGCATCAAGCAGCTGGAAGCCGATCCCTGGGAGACCATTCCCGACCGCTATCCGCTGGGCAGCATCATCGAAGGCCCCATCACCAACGTGACCGATTTCGGACTGTTCGTCGAGCTCGAGGAAGGCATCGAAGGACTGGTGCATGTTTCAGAGATCAGCAAGGAGAAGATCAAATCGCCGGTTGGCCAGTACAAGATCGCAGACAAGATCACGGCCAAGGTGATCAACATTTCTCCCAAGGATCGCAAGATCGGGCTTTCCATCAAGAAGCTGGAAGAGCAGGATGAGCGGTCCAATTACGATGACTACATGAACAGCGCCAAAGCCGCCACATCTAACCTGGGCGAGCTTTTGAAAGAGGAGCTGGAAGCCAAAGCAGGCAATCCCACGCCTTCGGACAAATAGTGGCTCCATCCCCATTCGGCTCTGTTTAACGAATTGTTCCCCTTAACACCCGGTTCATGCCTCAGTGTGATACCGGGTGTTGACGTTTCGATGGGAAGCGCACATGAAAAAAACCCTGATGATCCTTGTGGGGCTGGCTCTCCTGATCCTGGGGTTCCTCGCTGGGTCCGACTTCGATTTGATGCCCAAGCCGAACCGTGTTGGTGTGATCGAAGTGAGAGGGACCATCGCCGACGTGCAGGAGGCGCTCAAGTCCCTCAAGAGCTTCCGCAAGGATCCCAACATCAAGGCGATTCTCGTCCGCATCGATTCACCCGGTGGGGGGATCGCCCCGTCGCAGGAGCTCTACCGGGAGCTCAAGCGGTTGGCCCAGGAAAAGCCGGTGGTGTCGTCCCTGGGATCGGTCGCGGCATCCGGGGGCTACTATGTTGCGGTGGGGACGCAGCGGATCATTTCAAATCCCGGTACCATCACCGGAAGCATCGGGGTGATCAGCTACTTCCCCAACCTCAGGGAGCTCTTCGAGAAGATCGGCTTCCACACGGTCATCGTCAAGAGCGGTCAATTCAAGGACATGGGCAACCCGGGCCGCGAAATGACGCAGCAGGAAAAGGATCTCATTCAGGCGACCATCGACGAGGCGCACCGGCAGTTCATCGCGGATGTGGCCCAGGGACGCAAGCTCCCCGAGGAAAAGGTACGGGAGATCGCCGATGGGCGTATCTTCATGGGGGAAACGGCACTGAAGCTGGGGTTGGTGGATGAGCTCGGTAACATGGA
>CALBZH010000251.1 GCA_937889795.1 uncultured Syntrophobacteraceae bacterium
ATGTTTGTGGACTGGGCCAAGGCGCGCCCTCAATACATGGATGAGCTGCCGGTTGAAACCGAATTCCGCTTTCTGATCGAAACGTGGCCCTGCAAACAATAGCAACTGGAACGTTGTAAGGAGGATAACATGGTTCGAAAGCTATCCATCGCTGTCGTGATTGTGTGCCTGACGTTTGCCGGATGCGCGGGAATGACGCCCACGCAGCAGCGGACCCTGAGCGGCGGTGCCATCGGTGCCGCAGGGGGTGCCGCCATTGGAGCCATGGCTGGCAATGCTGGCTTGGGAGCGGCCATAGGAGGTGGTGTCGGGCTGGCCGGCGGGTATCTCTACGGAAAGCACAAAGAAGCCGAGGCGAATGCCTACCAGCAGGGTTACCAGGCGGGAAAGAAAAGCAAGTGACATCCCAGTAGGACGCGATCATGCCAACGGCGGCTTTTCGAATTCCTTGATGACCGTGTCGTCCGTCTTGTGCTTCGGAACGACGGGGGAGGGCAGCAGCTGCTGAGGCTCCCCGAGCAGGAACGTTCCCTGCTGGATGGCATCCTTGAGAATGAGAGCGATCTCCTTGGCGCGAACATAGCTCGAGAGCGGTACCGTGGACACTTCCTTTCCCTCCACGGTGATGCTGCCGCTCTTCAGCTGGGCGTAGTTGACCTCACACAGGGGCTCGGCCCGGTTGAAACTGTAGTCTTTCACCTGGGTTACGATCTCCTCGTCCGCGACTCCGGTGTGCGCGGCCATCTCCTCGTCCAGAATGGGAATGGGAACGCCGAGGCCGAGAGCCAGGGAGCATCCATAACCCTGGAGGCTGACTCCCAACAGCCACCGGGGATGCATCTGCTTGAGGTCTCCAAGCACCATGAGCGTCCCGGCAGGCGCCCGGGGAACGCCGTTTTCCAGGCGTGGGACGTTGGGATTGTGCTGCGATCCATGCCAGACGATAAAACCTTGGGCGCCGCCCAGGAAGATCCGCGTCCCGAGACCCAGTGTCCGGTAGAGGGGATCGTTCAGGAGCGGGCTGAGCTGACCCGAGGTCGAATAGTTGGCGTTGCCCATGCGCGGCTTCAGCGTCCCCATGTAGGTATAGATGGTCTTGTTCGACAGGTTGACCGCGCAGTTGTAGTTTTGATAAGCGTTTCGAGGGTTGCACAGGACCGCGTAGGGGAGATCGTCCAGGGTGACGGTCATTTCCACCGCCCGGTTCGGATAGCAGTCCGTCCCGTACGCTTCGGCTCTGAGGCGTACCGGTTTTCCGGCCACCAGATCGTGGATCACGTGCCCGCCCCCGTATTCGAAAGCCCCGGGGCGAACCTTGTTCAAGGGATCATCGTAGGTGGGCTCGGTCGCGCCGATGTAGAGGTCCACCGCTGCAATTCCGCCGTAGGCGGGGACATCGTTGAGCCAGACTTTGGAGGCCTTGATGGGCGGTTGGGTGTGGCCGAAGTTGATGAAGGCGCCTGATGAGCACATGGGGGCAAAGGTTCCCGTCGTCACCACGTCCACTTCCTGAGCTGCGCGGGCGGGCCCTTTCTTGCGCACGATCCCGACCATTTCTTCAGCCGTCACGACGACAACCTGACCTTTTCTGATCTTTTCATTGATTTCCTGGTAGGTCTTCTGAATTGCTCCCATGGTTATGCCGAACCTTTCAGTTCAAAAGAGGATACGAAGCAGCACGGATCGCTTCAGATGTCTTCTTCCAAGTCAAAGAGATCGGGTGAGGTGAAGTCCACTTTCACCACCCGTTTCACTTTATCAGGGGGATTGCTCCCTGTCCCGGCGGCCGTCCTCAAGCTCAGGCTGCCAACCGGCAGCCCGGCGGGCTCCATGACCGCCGATGCGATCCCCAACTGCATGTTCATGCCTTTTAGCAGGGGGATAAGGCGGACCGGGAATTCGAGGCAGCGAACGGGTCCATCCACCAGTCGATGCTCAGCGATGCGCTTTTCCTTGAGGACCTCCAGCACCCGGATGATATCCTCTTCTCCGCAGGCCATCGCCGACTTGACGTAAAAGTCACGCTCGGAGAAGACCCCAATCGGGTCGTCTCGAAGATCGTGATTCAACGCGTAGATCAAGGACGTTCGCCGATTCTCAAGCGAGCAGTAGTGCAGGCCGATCTTGATCCCCGTGTCGAGGGCAAAGCGAAGCAGATCATAGCTTTCCAGGTCGCTTCTGGCAATCGGGATTCCGGTGTGGTGCATCCGGCTGAAATAGGGGATTTTAAAAGGAGGAAACCGGACCCGATGCGACCGCTTGGCGGGCTCTTCCGTATGATGCATGCAATAGCAGTATTCACACAGGTTGACCCCGAAGAGATCGATTTCGTCCAACTGGCGGAGAATCGATTTCATCCGCTCCAGGGTCCCTGGAATCATGGACGTTTCCACCAAGACCCGAGGGATATACTTCTTGGTGAGGAGCAGCTTTTCCTTGAACCTGCTCCAATCCTCGAAATCGGCTTCCCGGATGC
>CALBZH010000252.1 GCA_937889795.1 uncultured Syntrophobacteraceae bacterium
CCCTACACGACGCTCTTCCGATCTCTTGCTTCGGTTCTTCAGGGGGCGCGGGGCGGATGGGAGAAGACCGAGGTGTACGTCGACGATGTGCGTGGCCACCAAGGCACCTGGCGTAGCGATGACGTCTCCGCGCTGAATGAGGAGCCGCTCGATTCCCTGCAGGTTGATGGCCGTCCGCTGTCCTGGAAACACTTCCTGGACTTCGAGGTTGTGCACCTGGAGCCCACGAACCTTGGTGCGGTGCTCTTCGGGATAGATCGTCACCGGATCGCCGGTCCGGAGCCTACCGGAAAGGCTGGTCCCCGTCACCACGGTCCCGAACCCTTTCATGGTAAAAACCCGGTCCACTGAAAGCCGAAAGGCGCCGTCGGTGCTGCGCGGCTCGACCTCAGCCACGAGCTTGTCGAGTGCCGCTTTCAGCTCGTCCAGTCCTTCTCCTTTGACCGCGGACACGGGAATGATCGGACTCCCTTCCAGGAAGGTGCCTTTGAGGAACTCCGTGACATCGTCTTTGACCATTTCGACCCATTCGGGACCTTCGACCAGGTCCGTCTTGGTGAGAACGACCAGCCCCTTCTTCACGCGAAGGAGCTGGCAGATTTCCATATGCTCGCGCGTTTGAGGCATCACGCCCTCATCGGCCGCGATCACCAGGGCGACGATGTCGATTCCCGTGGCTCCGGCCACCATGTGCCGCACAAAGCGCTCGTGCCCGGGGACGTCCACGATACCCAGCCGCTCACCGCTCGGCAGCACCATGTGCGCGAACCCGAGCTCTATCGTGATGCCCCTCAGTTTCTCTTCCTTGAGGCGGTCCGTGTCGATTCCGGTCAGTGCCCGAATCAGGGAGGTTTTGCCGTGGTCGATGTGTCCCGCCGTGCCCAGTACGACCTGCTTCATGAGGCTGCCTTCTTCGCCGGATTTCGTGAAATGAGGGTGCGTCCGCAGTGATGGTCTATCACAACCATTGCTTTGTCTCAAAACCGAGTAAATCTAGCAGAACGTTTGAGGCCTGTTCAAGGGATTTCCCAGCAATCTTAAAAAGTTTTGACATCGAGGGAGGCGGTGGGCTATCCTCGAAAAATTTCAACCAAAGGGGGTAAAAAGTCATGAATTTGAACATCGCGCAGTGCAGTCGCATGTATCGTTTGCCGCCCTATGTCTTCGCGCAGGTCAACGCACTCAAGATGGACAGGAGGCGGGCAGGGGATGACATCATCGATCTTGGGATGGGAAACCCCGACTTGCCCGCACCGAAGCATATCATCGACAAGCTGGTGGAAGCGGCTCGGAAGTCGCATAATCACCGTTATTCCGCATCACGGGGGATCACGAAGCTTCGCGAGGCCATCTCGAGCTGGTACAAACGGCGCTACGACGTCGACATCGACCCGGAATCCGAAGCGGTCGTGACGATCGGCGCCAAGGAAGGATTGTCGCACTTGGTGCTGGTGCTCATCAGCCCCGGTGACGTGGTGTTCGCCCCCAATCCCACGTATCCCATCCACCCTTACTCGGCCATCATCGCCGGGGGCGATGTGCGATCGATTCCCATCGGGACGGACCGGAACTTCCTGGAAGACCTGCAGCTCGCCATGAAGCAGACGTGGCCCAAACCGAAGCTGATGGTGATCTCCTTTCCGCACAACCCGACGACGGCGGTCGTGGACCTGGATTTCTTCCGAAAGATCGTCGACTTCGCCAAGGAGAACGGAATCATCGTCATTCACGACCTGGCGTATGCGGACCTAACCTTTGACGGCTACCAGGCGCCGAGCTTCCTGCAAGTGCCGGGAGCCAAGGATGTCGGGGTCGAGTTCTTTTCCATGTCAAAGAGTTATAGTATGGCCGGCTGGCGCGTGGGATTCTGCGTGGGAAACCCTGAGATCGTGGGCGCGCTCACCCGCATCAAGAGCTACCTGGATTATGGCGTTTTTCAGCCGATCCAGATCGCGGCCACGGTGGCCCTCAATGGAGATCAATCCTGCGTTCAGGAGATCGTTAACGTTTACCGCTCCCGCCGCGACGTTCTGGTCGATGGTCTCAACCGCATCGGGTGGAAGATCGAGAAGCCCAAGGGGACCATGTTTGTCTGGGCGCACATTCCTGAGCAGTTTCGGCATATGGGGTCGGTGGAGTTTTCCAAGTATCTGATCGAAGAAGGCAAGGTTGCGGTCTCTCCGGGTCTGGGATTCGGTTCCTACGGGGACGACTATGTCCGGTTCGCCCTGGTTGAGAATGAAATGCGAACGAAGCAAGCCATTCGCGGACTGCGAAAGGCCCTGCAGAAGAAGTAGGCAGCGCAGCTCAGACGTGCTGAGTGGTTGAAATGACTGAGACCGTGGGAATCACAGGCAAGGAAGCGAGAGGAAAGCATGAGCGGTTCGATTCGAGTGGGACTCGTTGGCTGGGGTACTGTCGGATGTGGCGTGATTCAGGTCCTGCGAGAAAATGCGACGCTCATCGAGGATCGTCTTGGAAAGCCGATCCAGTTGGTGCGTGTGGCGGACATGGATTTGACGCGGGAGCGTCCCGTCGCGGTTCCGGCGGAGATGCTTACGGCGCGGGCTGAAGACATTCTGGACGATCCCGAGATCGACATCGTGATCGAGCTCATCGGCGGGCTTGGGGCTGCCAAGCGCATCATGCTTCAAGCACTCGACCGGAAGAAGCACGTGGTCACCGCGAACAAGGCCCTGATCGCCCATGCGGGGGACGAGCTGTTCGAGGCGGCGCGGAAGAACGGACGGACCATCGGATTCGAGGCGTCGGTTGCGGGCGGTATCCCGTTTATCAAGTCCCTCCGGGAGGGTC
>CALBZH010000253.1 GCA_937889795.1 uncultured Syntrophobacteraceae bacterium
ACGACGTTCCCATTCTGGTCAAAATGCGTGATTCCCAGGGGGGCGTTTTCAAAAATCACCCGGTATCGTTCTTCACTCTCCTGCAGCGCATCCTCGGCAAGCTTGCATTCGGCCTTGCCCCCCGTGGATTCAGCAAGCCGCCTGCGCAGCTGATGCAATTCTGCTAGAAGCTGCGCTCTCGTTTTGTCATCGTCCTGCATGGCTGACTCCTCCGAGGAGTTGATGGGCCTGGGGTGGGAAATCTGTCAGAGAAGGCTTGGGGCGGTCTCGAATGGGAGGATCACTGGAAATCCGCTGTTTTCCCCTTGGGTGATCCAGTTTATCACACACAGGACGGCGTGAGAACGTCGATGATAGAATCGTTTTTGCCTGATGGACCGGGAGAAAGGCTCCTTGGCTTGTCTCCCGGTCCAATCACCTATTGACCCGAAGCTTCCCTCTGGAGCACCACGTACAAGCTGCCTTCGCCGCGCTTCAGCAAGAGCAGCAAACGATTTCCGCTGGAGCCCTTCAGGACTGCTTTTTCAAAATCATGCGTATTGGTCACACGCTGGCGGTTTACCTCCTTGATGATGTCGCCCGGCTGGAGTCCGGCCATTTCCGCAGCGCTTCCAGGAGTGACCCCGCTGATGACGACGCCCTTTTCCTTGGATCGGACTCCAAGCTGCCGGGCAATTTCAGGAGTGAGATCCTGAACCGTCATTCCCCAGGAGCCTCGCTCCGCCCCCTGCTCGACAGCCCCGGCCTGCACGGTCTGTTGGGGCATGGTACCCAGAGTCACCGAGATGGATTTCGACTGGCTCCCGCGCACGATGTCCAGAGTCACCTTGGTGTTTGGGGGAGTCGACGCCGCCAGTCTCGAGAGCACGTGGGCATTGGCGACAACCTTTCCGTTGAAAGCGGTAACAACATCGCCCTCGATCAGCCCGGACTTCTGCGCCGGACCGTCAGCGATCACTCCCGAGATCAGCACTCCTTTGGAATCCTTGATATCGAAAGACCTGGCGAGCTCCGGATTCAGATCCTGAATGGTCAACCCCAACCAGCCTCGGACCACTTTTCCCGTCTCCAGCTGAGGCAGCAGCTCCTTGGCCAGATTGATGGGGATGGCGAAGCCAATTCCCTGACCCTGAGCGATGATCGCTGTATTGATGCCGACGACGCGCCCTTGCATGTCGAAGAGCGGACCGCCACTGTTGCCCGGGTTGATCGCGGCATCGGTTTGCAGGAAGTCATCATAAGGGCCTGCGCCAATCACACGCCCCTTCGCGCTGACAACCCCCGTGGTCACTGTCTGGCCCAGTCCGAACGGGTTCCCTACGGCCATCACCCAATCGCCGACGCGAATCGCATCCGAGTCTCCCAGCGCGACAGCGTTGGGGAAATCGCCATCCGCCTTGACCTGGATCAGAGCCAGATCCGTCTTGGGGTCTCTCCCAAGCACCTTTGCGGTGTACTCTTTGCCCGTATCGAATTTGACTTTGATCTCCGTTGCTTTCTCCACCACGTGGTTGTTCGTGAGGATGAGCCCGTTTTTATCGACCACGACGCCGGAGCCAAGCGCTTGTGTTTTCATTTCGGACTGCGGCATTTCTCCAAAGAAGTGCTTGAAGAAGTCGTCGCCGAAGAAGTCTCGCAAATCCTTGTCCTGCCCCATCATGGAGCCCCTGACACCGCCTTTCACCACCTGGGTCGTGGAAATGTTGGCGACACTGTGCTTCACCTGCTCGGCCAAGTCCGCGAAAGAGGTGGGAGCGCTGTAAGCCTCGGCCCGAGAGATGAGGCCGACCGAATCGAAGGGCATAGCCAGCATGAGAGCCAGAGTCAACGCCAAAGAGCCTGCATGTCTGAACCGTGCTACCGTCCTATTGTCCATGATGCCACCTGTCTGTCCCGGGATCGCCCCGCGTCGATGCGATCCTCGTCTGGAATGAAGGTCCTGCACTGATGCTTCACACAACGGTGCTCAAGAGGGCCATCCACCGAATAGCCCTCGAGCGCGGATATCTCATGGTGGCCTGTTGCCTTTGGGATGGCGTGAAGCGTCCCAGCTTCGAGGCGGAACGCGATTGGTCTCCGTCCCGAGCATGAGAGACCGGATGATTAACGGCAGGAGGTCGAAATCTTTCATCTTGCTCAGGAAGAAGCTCGCCCCTGCCTCAAGACATTCCCTTTCGTACTGGGGGTAAGCGAGACTGGTCAGGATGATGACGTGCGTCCTCAGTCCTAAGCCCTTGATCTCACGCAAGAGATCGATGCCGCTCTTCCCGGGAAGCTGAATGTCCAGAATCGCAATGTCCGGCTGAAGCTTCAAAATGGCTTTCAGGGCTTGCTCCGGGTCATGCGCCCGGCCGACAACGCGGGCGCTGCCCAGGCCGGACAGCAGCTCCATGAGCCGATCGAGGATAAGTTCCGAATCATCTACCAGATAAACCGTCTTCATGATGACCGCCTCCGTTTACGCTTCAATGATAGGCGCACGGAAGGCGAGTGACAGTCGGTAATCCGATGAAAGTCTTGTGAGAATCAGCCCGGAGCCCTTGTGAGGTTTTTCCTACAGAGCGAAGGCCGGTGCCGCTCGATCAAACGTCGATGCGTATCGGAGCAAGGAATCAGGGTGGGAGAGGTCTACAGGACAATCCTTGGCCGTTCGATAGCCTGCCGGTTGCGTGCAATTCGAGACCGTTGGTTTCAGGTTTCAGTGTTCAGGTTTCAGTCGAACGGCTTCTGGCGTCTCTCGCTGACACCCGAAACCAGACACCCGACACCTTAGCTTAGGGCAATCAGCAACGGTCGAAAATTGCACCCCTGCCGGTTCGAGCAGCAGCGACCCGTCATTCGATGAGGTTGTGGTGGAAGGCGTAAAGGGTCAGGTCGGCATTGCTCTGCAGCTTGAGCTTTTCCAGGATGCGGGATCGGTAGGTGCTGACGGT
>CALBZH010000254.1 GCA_937889795.1 uncultured Syntrophobacteraceae bacterium
TCCTGCTGCTCATCTTCATGGTGGCGGGGATCTACTTCATGAAGGACATGCTTTCCTACGCCTTCACCAAGGTTTTGCTCAAGATCCGCTCCAAGCTCCTCCTCTCCCTGATGTTTGTCTTCATGGGCGCCTTTCTTTCCGCTTTCTTGGATGCCCTGACCGTCACGGCGGTGATCATCACCGTGGCATATGGCTTTTACGACGTGTATCACCGCTACGCCTCCGGCGGGCATGGGCCGCAGGAGATCTGCCACATCTACGACGAGTGCGAGGATTATCTCAAGGAGTTCCGAGGATTTCTGCGCAATCTGATGATGCACGGCGCGGTGGGCACTGCCTTGGGGGGGGTGTGTACCCTCGTCGGTGAGCCCCAGAACCTGCTCATCGGCAGTGTCATGGGGTGGCATTTCGGTGAATTCTTCATCAAGGTCGCTCCTGTATCCTTGCCGGTGCTGGGAGTAGGCCTGCTGACCACCATCGTGGTGGAGAAGCTCAAGCTGTGCGGTTACGGCTGCCAACTTCCCCGGTCCGTGCATAAGCTGCTGGAAGAAAACGACCGTGAGCGGGAAGCAAGCAGGAGCAAGAAGCAGTGGGCTGCCATCTTCATTCAGGGCTGCGCCGGGGTCTACCTCATCTTCGCCCTGGCCTTTCATATTGCCGAAGTGGGGATCATCGGCCTGTCCGTGATCATTGCGCTGACGGCATTGAACGGCATTACCGATGAGCACCGCATTGGCCGGGCGTTTGAGGAGGCTCTCCCGTTTACCGCGCTGCTGGTGGTCTTCTTCGCCATCGTGGCTGTGATCCACGAGCAGCACTTGTTCGCTCCGGTCATCCAGTTCGTGCTCGGCCTCACCGGCAGGACCCAATTGGGGGCCTACTATCTGGCCAACGGTCTGCTCTCCATGATCAGTGACAATGTCTTCGTGGCCACGGTGTACATCAGTGAGACCAAGCTGCACTTCGTTCAGCTCCTGGGTCAGATCCCCGGAATCGACCAGAGCGGAGAGCAGCTCATGGCCATGCTCACCAACCCGAGCACCAGCCGGACCGAGGTTCTTGCCAGCCTGCCTCCCGAAGCGGCCGCCAGGGCGGGATCGCTGATGCAGCAGTTCGACAGTCTGGCCGTGGCCATCAATACCGGGACCAACATCCCCAGCGTGGCCACTCCAAACGGCCAAGCGGCATTCCTCTTCCTGCTTACCTCGACCCTCGCGCCGGTGATCCGGCTTTCCTATGGAAGAATGGTGATGCAAGCCTTGCCTTACACCATCACCATGACCTTGAGCGGCCTCGGTGCGACAGTGTTGAGCTTCGGGGGCTGAATGAGGCGGTGGAGCGCAATCGATTTTTTTGACGATGCTATTGCCATGCCGCATCCAATGGTTTATATGGCTCGACTCCACGCCGGCCGCAGGGGTGTCCCTGTGGCTTTTCATTTTTTTCGGGGAGCAAGTCGAGCAGGACAAATTTGGAGAATCGAATGGCGAACGCAAGTGAATTCACACTCTACAGTGGTGGACTCAAGGGCTCCGAGGTCGAATTCGGGATCCTGGCTGAAAAATGGGGGGTCAGGGAAGTGACCTTTTCCTATGAGGGACATAAGCCCTCCCGCGACCGCGGGCTCGTCATGTTGAGCCCGGAAGAAATGAAGCGGGGCGATATAAGCATGGAGATCGTCTGCATGAGCATGAAGCGGACCTATTCCAATACGGAGACCATCCGAAAAGTCATGCAGATGATTTTCCACATGGTGAACAACGGATTCCAAGTGTTTGCGGTGGGCTGGATTGAGACAAACAATACGGTGCGGGGGGGAACCGGATGGAGTGTTGAATTGGCGAAGCTGTTCGGCCGCCCTTTGAGTGTGTTCGATCAAAACCGGAATCGATGGTTTACCTGGGAAGACAATTCCTGGGTGGAGAGCCTGCCGGTCATCGAGCACAAGACATTCGTGGGTACGGGGACCCGACATCTCAGTGAGGAAGGGCGACGGGCACTCCATGACTTGTTTCAACGCTCATTCACTTCCGAGTGAGATGAGCCTTGCAGAAAGGCACCCATCGGAGTATGAGCCCCCATGGGCACCCGTGATTGCTCCCGGGAAGGCTCCCGGTAATGCCTTGGGACTCCTCTCGGCATTTCCGGGAGTGTGCTGAGTGCACAGGGCAGCTCAGCACCTGCCGATTCTTGCCGCGTATGTGGCCACAAGCCCGCTGGCGGTTTCCTGGCTGGCAAGAACGGAAGCACTCGAGACGCATCATCCAATCCGCAAGTCTTTTGGCAGGACATCATCCCCTTAGCGGAATATCCTTGCAGAGTCCCCGAAGCCTCAATTAGATTTGTAAATCGCATGGCGAGCGATCAAAGTGCTGCTTCTTTTCGAAACCTTATCCCGGATGACGACACGATGAACCCTATCTGCATTGTCGACGATGAGCCTTCCATTTGCTCCTCCATAGCGAGCATTCTGAAAGACGATGGGTATCAGACCATCGTCTTCCCTGATGCGGAGAGCTTCTGGGAGAGGCTCGATACCATAGAGCCTTCTCTCGCCCTGCTGGATATCTGGCTCCCGGGCGTGGACGGTGTGGAGCTCCTGAAACGCCTGCATAGCCGATTCCCTGCGCTCCCCATCATCATGATGAGTGGACATGCCGGCATCGAGGCGGCAGTGGCAGCCATAAAGGCCGGTGCTTACGATTTTCTGGAAAAACCCCTGCATCTGGAAGTATTGCTCGACAAGGTCAAGTCCGCCCTTGAGCATCGACCGTCCAGGAGCGGAGGGACCTTGCCTGCCAATAGGAAGCTTGAGCCTGTCCGTGCAGACCATTCGATGACTCCCGATAGGGTGGAAGTGGTGGATTCCCCCGAGCCACAACGCACACTACAAGGCAATGTGGTCCTCAACGGGATAGGGCTTCTGAGCGGCCGAAACAAAGGGATCATTCTGAGCCCGCTTGGGATCAACGAAGGGATCGTCTTTCAGACACTGGACGGCCAAGCCATCCGTGGACATGTCACCTCCCTCAGGAATTTTTCCAAGCCGCTTTCATCGAAGACCTTCTCGGCCAACTCCACTACCCTGGACAACGGCAGGCATCAGGTTCGCACGGTTGAGCACTTGATGGCTGTCCTTCACATGGTGGGGATAACCAACGCGCTCATAAAGGTCGACGACGAGATCCCAAACATCGACGGCTCAGCCAAGGACTTCTGCGAGTTGATCGCACAGGCAGGGATAGAGGAGCAGCCAGCCTCTCGCAGGGTGGCTGTCATCCGTCGGAAGCTCGGAGTGGGGACGGAGGAGAAAGATGAGAAGCATCTTTATGCGGAACCCTTTGAAGGGTTCGAAATCTCGATGAGGGTCGACTATCCACCCCCCATAGGCGAACAGACCTTCACGTTCAATCCGGAGTACACAAGCTTTGAAAAAGAGATCGCACCGGCTCGATCATTCAACACCTTTGAGAATATTGAAATGGCACAGAAGCTTGGAAAGGTTGGGGGCGGGTATCTCCATTCCCACATCATCATTTACGACGGCAAGGTCATCAATACAGATCTTCGCTATCCCGACGAATTCGTGCGCCACAAGATCCTGGACCTGATCGGAGACCTCTACCTCCTCGGCTTCCCCATCAGAGGGCGCATTACCGCCAATATGACTTCTCACGGCTACAATCAGGCCCTGGTCGAGCGCCTGTATCGGGCGATCCAGACCAGCCCGGGAAACTGGCCGTGGGCGAATCGAGCTTGAGCCGTGCCAGGGGGAGGGAGTGTCAGGTTTCCTGATCGGGAGACTGCCGGGTTACACCGTTCAAAAAGGGCTGCTTGACGCGCACGGTCTTGACTCCCTCGAGCATCTCCTTAATGCCCCCGATGGCGCTGAGGACCCCGGTGGCTTCGTAGGGAAGGTAGATGATCTTATTGTCTTTGCCCGAGACCATGTCCTTCAGTGTCTCAAGGTAACGGACGGCAATCAGGTAGTTTGAGGGATCGCCACCGCTCGCTGCAATGGACTCGGTGACCATCCGGATGGCCTCGGCCTCCGCTTCGGCCACTTTGACCCGAGCTTCCGCCTCGCCTTGGGCGACCAGGATCCTCGCCTGTTTGATCCCCTCCGCCTTGTTGATCTCCGCGGCTCGCGCGCCCTCCGCTTCAAGAATGTTCGCTTGCTTCAACCCCTCGGCTTCCAGAATGGCCGCCCGCCGGTCTCGCTCGGCCCGCATCTGCTTTTCCATGGCGTCACGGATCTCTGGAGGTGGGCTGATGTCCTGGAGCTCCACGCGATTGACCTTGACGCCCCACTTGTCACTGGCCTCATCGAGAATCGCCCGGAGCTTGCTGTTGATCGTATCGCGTGACGTCAGAGTCTCGTCCAGGTCGAGCTCGCCGATGACGTTTCGGAGGGTGGTCTGGGTCAGCTTTTCAATGGCGTCCGGAAGGTTGGCGATTTCATAGACGGCACGGACGGGGTCGATGATCTGGAAGTAGAGGAGGGCGTTGATCTCCGTCACCACGTTGTCCCGCGTGATGACGCTCTGCTTGGGGAAATCATACACCGTTTCGCGCAGGTCGATCCGTTTGACGGTGTCCTTGCGCACGATCGGTCTCCCGTCCGGTCCCGTCTGGACGAACCGCCACTCGATTTGGCGCGGCTTGTCGAACACAGGCCAGAGAATGTTGATGCCGGAAGCGAGGGTGCGGTGGTACTTGCCGAGACGCTCGATCACCATGGTCTCGGATTGCTGAATGATCAAAAAACCTTTGACGGCAAAGAAGATCACGAACACAACTAAAGCGAGCAGAATGAGCAGAATCCCGATTTGCGGTCCCATGGATTTCTCTCCGGTTCATCATGCTTTGCGTACATAGAGAGTCGTGCCTTCGATGCGCAGGACTTCGACGGACGCGCCTGGCTCGATCATGCCGTCTTCGCTATTTACGGCACGCCAGTCGTCACCTCCCACGATCACACGTCCTGACGGCGTGGTAGGCTCCACCGTAACGACTACCCGGCCGACCTTGCCGATCAATGCGTCCACATTGGTCCGCGCCCGCTCGGACGGGCGGTGCATGAATTTCTGAAAAAACGGACGTACCCCTCCGTAGGAGACCAGCGTTCCAAGAATAAAGCCGACGAGCTGCCCCTTGAGCCCGAAGCCCAGTCCGGCGCTTATTGCGGAAACGAGGCAGCCCAGGCCAAGGCAGGCCAGCAGGAAGGTCGGGGCGAAGATTTCGCCGATGAAGAGAAGGATGGCGACGATCACCCAAAGGTGCCAAGCCGAGAGGTCCATGTGGGGGATTCCATCACGACAATGCGGTGGTGGTTGAGGAGCCCGAAGCAGCCATGTCGTTGAGGCCTGTCGCCGGATTGCTCCAGCGACAGGCCCGGGAAGCGCAATTCTATTTCCCTTCCGGTTTTTCCGGGTTTTCGAGCGCCCATTGCATGGGGTTTAAGAGCTCGAACCCCATCTTTTCCAGCTTTCGCTTCACATGGGCCACGTTTTGGGTGAGAAGGTAAGGGAAGACCGCGCGCTTCCCTTCGTCCCAGTGGCGGGCGACCAGGATGCTGCCGAAGGGGATGCGCTCCTCGCTGATGGCGTCGACGATGCGCTTCATCTGCCCGAGTTTGTTTTCCACAACCAGGCAGAGCAGCGTTCCGGGCTCCCGGAGTCCGAGGACGGTGATGAAGGCCCGCATGAGGTCCCGGGTCGAGATGATCCCCACGATCTTTCGATCGTCGTCCACGACCGGAACCGCGCCGACGGGCATCCGCTCCATGAGGAGCAGCACGTCTTCCAAGGTGTTGGAAGGGGAGACCGAGACCGGCTTTCGCGTCATGATCTCTCCCACTTTTAGCGACAGGATACGCTCTCGCTCCCGGGCCGTCTCTTCGTTGTCAAAAACGCCAGACGGAAGAGCACTTCGCACGTCGCGGTCCGTTACAACGCCGATGAGCCTTCTGGCATCATCCACGACGGGCAGATGATGGATGCGGTGTTTGT
>CALBZH010000255.1 GCA_937889795.1 uncultured Syntrophobacteraceae bacterium
CGGATCTCACGCGACAGCTTCTTGCCTTCGCCCGCAAACAGACCATCCGGCTGCAGGTTCTGGACTTGAATGAGACGGTGTCCGGGATGCTGAAGATGCTCAAGCGGATTGTTGGCGAGGACATTGAGCTGCAATGGCTGAGCGGCAGCGGATTGTGGAGCGTGAACATGGACCCGGCCCAAATCGACCAGATTCTGGTCAACCTGGTGGTGAACAGCCGCGATGCCATTTCGGGTACGGGGACCATCACCCTGAAGACCGAGAATGTCAGCCTGGATGCTTCCGCCGTGGCCGTGGAGCCGGGAGCATCGCCTGGGGACTATGTGCTTCTGACCGTGAGCGACACCGGCTGTGGCATGAGCCAGGAGACCTTGAAAAGCATCTTCGAGCCGTACTTCACCACCAAGGAGCTGGGCAAGGGAACCGGGCTCGGCCTGGCGACCGTCTATGGAATCGTGAGACAGAACCAGGGCTTCCTTAACGTCCAAAGCGAGCCAGGAAAAGGAACCGTGTTCAGGATCTATCTGCCGAGATTCGATGGCACGGCGACGGGTATGACGATCGAGCCACCGAATCATCACCCTCCGAAAGGAACGGAGACCGTACTGATCGTCGAAGATGAAGAGTCGATCATGACCTTGGGACGGACGATTCTCCAGCGTCAAGGCTACAGGGTGCTGACAGCCCCAACGCCGGGCAAGGCACTGAAGCTGGCCGAGGACTTTGAGGGGGTCATCCATCTGCTGATCACGGACGTCGTGATGCCGGAAATGAATGGACGAGAGCTGGCCGAGCGCCTCACCGCCCTCAGGCCAGGTCTGAAATGCCTTTTCATGTCAGGCTATACGGACGATGTGATCTCCCCCCATGGCGTCTTGGAAGAAGACGTCCGCTTCCTCCCAAAACCGTTTTCGATCAACGACGTGGCCGAAACGGTTCGTGCCATCCTGGATGAATAGGCCATTGGTGGAGGGGGGTCCTCGGCAACGGTCAATGGTTCGATCTCGGTCGACAAGACCGTGGACTACAAGCTTGGCGCGAAGGATCTTCAAAGCGGCTGGCTCGAAGACGATGCAACCGTTCCCGATGTCCTGATCCACACCGATCCCGACGCCGTCGCGGCCGGCCATGCTGCTCAGCTTGAACGCCGTGCAGGAACTGCTGTAAGCCAGGTCCAACTGAGCAATGTCGCCACCGTTTGTGCCGGTATCAGAGGACTTCGAGAAGTCCCTGCGACGATTCCGAAATCATATGTTCATAGACGACAAAAGGAGAACGGCATGAGACTCGCTCGAAACCTATTGATTGCCGCGGCATTGGCGGTCGGTTGCCCTGCAGCGGCGTCCATTGCCATGGCACAGGAACCGCCCAAACAAAGCGACAATTGGCTACTCGACGCCAAGGATGACACGGAACGGTTCAAACGCATTCAGCAGATGTTCGGCGGTTTTTCAGCGGCAATGCAGATGGTGGGCGAACGTTACGACCGTACTTACGATGCCATCACGGACGGCAATCACGATCTGGCGAGCTACCATTGGAAGAAAATAAAGGAAGCGATCGAGCTCGGCTATCTCAGGCGACCCGCACGCGAGGCCAATTCGGTGGCCCTGTTTCTGAAGGGTCCCTGGGCATCCGCGGGTGAGGCAATTGCATCGAAGGAAATGGAGAAGGCAAAAGAGAGCTTTCTTGCAGCACGGTCAGCCTGCCTGGCATGCCATGTTGCCGAGAAAGTGCCGTTCATGAATGACCAGTCCAAGTTCCGAAGAACCGCCTCGTTCCCGGAGCGGTAACCCGGAAAGCTCGACTGGAAAGCCCTCCGGCCCCAACCAGATAAGGCTTGATGGCCGACCCCCCAATGAGGTCGCAGGGGAGTCTCGTGCCCAAGGCCCGCAAATCGCTATGGCATACGGCCCCACACCGAGCGTTCCCCAGATTTACATACGGTGGCAAGTCGCGCACCGTTCTCGTTCCAGTTGGTAGGCCGACGGGGGAATCCTGGGAGGGATGATTCCTACAATGGCAAAGAGCGTCGCCCTCACTGAGCCAACCCAACCTCGTCTGCCAAGGACCAAATGATCGCTCAACTGCTGGAAAATACATCTTTTCACGACCACCTCTTCCGAAGCTTCTTGCTGAGCGAGGCAGCGTATCAAAATGGACCATTTCAAAATGGTATTCCCTGCCAGGGCTTCCTTATGAGCCAGAATATAACGAGTCATGCCCTACTTCCAGAAGATCAACGGCCAAGTATACCGAAGGTTGCGAGCCTCAAAGGCATACTCAAAGCCAGCGGCCTTACGGAAGAAGATTACCTTAGGCATCTGGAGGAGGAGCACCTTTGAAAGTACTCTTCGATACCAACGTAGTCTTGGATCTCCTGCTTGATAGGGAGCCCTTTTCACTGGATGCCGCAAGATGCCTTTCGCTGGTAGAGTCAGGCGAGATTGAGGGGTGGTTGTGCGCGTCCACTGTGACAGCGCTCCACTATTTGATCAAGAAGTCGGTGGGAGCTGGAAAAGCCTTTGATGGTATTTCGCTTAGACTGTCTCTCTTCGAAATCGCTCTAGTCAACAAGTCGGTTCTGGTAAGTGCACTACGTTTGCCCTTCAAAGACTTTGAGGACACCGTGCTGCATGAAACGGCCCGGTACTCAAACGTCGACGTGATTGTTACTCGTAGTATCGCCGACTTCAAGAGCTCGTCCACCCCCGTCCAATTACCGGGAAACCTGCAGCACGCATAGTAAAGGGGCAAGAGGGGGAGCAGTCCTTCGCTGTGCACAGTGGGTCCTGAATGCTGGGGACCATCTGGGACAGGTCAGGCTGGTGATTCCACACTATAGAATTGCGGCGCCCCCTGAAGGCTCTTCAATGGTCGAGACCGCGTAGGAGGGGGCAGATTGGCTGTGGATCAGGAAGCACACCTCATCCCGGTCCGTCCGGCGATTCTTTAAAATCTGTCCCTTGAACATCTGAAGTATGCCCCAAGCTTTTTACGGTAATTTCAAAGCATTAGGCTGGACCCAATGCGATGCTTCAGCTGTCCAAGGCAGACGTCCAACGCTTGACTCCGACTGAATACCCCGCTACATTGACATCATGATGATCTGAAGGGAGACATCAAGATGCGTACAACATTGACCATTGATGACGAAATTGCTGTGTCACTCAAGGATTTGGCTCATCGGAGCGGCAGGTCGTTCAGGGAGGTGGTGAATGACGCATTACGAAAGGGGGCGCATGCACTCGAAAATCCCGAGGCTAGGCCTTACCGATTATCGCCGACCTCACTAGGCCCCCTCCGCTCTGATATCAACTTGGATAAGGCATTGAATCTGGCAGATGAGCGGGAAGATGCAGCAATCGCCATGAAGCTGGAGCTGCGCAAATGATTCTGGTGGATGTGAATCTGCTGCTCTACGCTGTGAATCAGGACCTGCCACAACATGCCCGCTCACGTACATGGCTCGAAGCTGTGCTGTCTGGCAGTGAAAGTGTGGGGTTGCCGTGGGTGGTTATTCTTGCCTTTTTGCGCCTTACCACAAATGCGCGAATTTTCGAACGTCCACTTTCTGTTGACCGGGCCGTTGCCTATGTTGAGGAATGGCTGGCACAGCCGGTGGTAACAACGGTTACACCAGGCAAGAGCCACTGGATGATCCTGCGCAATCTGCTGCTCGACTCCGGAACAGGAGGAAATCTGACAACGGATGCCCACATTGCCGCTCTCGCCATCGAATATGGTCATACCGTTTACTCCACGGACAACGATTTCAAACGGTTTAAAGGATTGCGCCACATAAACCCGTTGGCGGTGTAATGAGTTGACGCATGAGGCGGTGTTTCGAGAGGTCGGGACCGTTTCTCCAGTCCGTTTTCATCCTCAAGCAGCCGAGTGAATCTTGACCTCTTGTTCCAGTTTTCC
>CALBZH010000256.1 GCA_937889795.1 uncultured Syntrophobacteraceae bacterium
AGTATTGATATGCAGACTGCGGCTATTGAAGCAGCTTCTATTGCGTTGGCCTTCTGGACAACCTCGAACTATTTGACGCTTGCGGGCTCTTCTTCTTCGAACCTGTTAAGTTGGGTTAGCGATGTTGGATTCCATCTGACCGGTGAGGTGGATCAGATCAGCAACGGCGCCTCGCCTGTGCCGGAACCGGCGACCCTTTTTCTGGTCGGCTCAGGTCTCTTCGGGATCGTTGGTTTAAAGCTCAGAATGGGAAAGAAGCGTTCACTCACCTGAGGGCGTCTTGGATCCCCTTTCGTTAAGACAGCGTGTTGTGCCTCCACGCCCGCCCGCCGCACCTCATTGCGTGGGACTGGCCTGGAGACGCGATGCATGAGTGATCATCGCCCTTGCAGTCCGCTCTTTCGTAAATCAACAGTCAAACTCTACGACGTTCTCCATTCATTTACATTTCTCGCTTCCGTTCTGCTGTCATCTTCTCGCTCGCCCTCTCTGCTCCGCCACTGAAGCTCTCTGCTCCTTTGTTACTCAATCCCAAGGTTCTGGCAGCCTACGTCCTCATCAAGAATTCAGGTATATGAGCTGCTCTGGATTCCCCCAAGTCAGTGCTTTTTTTTTCGGAGCCAGTCTTTTCCTGCTACTCGGCTTCTGCCCGGGCTCATACGCTCAGCCTCCGTCAGACGCGCGCCCGGCCGGTTTGGATCGTCACTCCTGGCCGCCGAAAGGTGTGATCACGCAGTGTCCCATCACGCGTGATACTGGATTTTCGTCAGTCGAAGATGAGATCTCCGGCAGCAACGGTGGAGCGAAGAAGCTCAAGCTGAAAGGAATAATGGAGCATGCTCTTCTGGATATCGATCCGTCGCCCTTGAGGGGCAGGCTGGTCACTGGGGCGCTGCTCCACCTTCGGTCCGCTTCCCCAGGGGAAGCTCCCCTTGCGCGGGTAGGCGTCTCCAGCATTGCATCTTCTTGGGTGGAGGGGAGCTCGGCGAGCTACAAACCCCAGGCCGGGAGCTCCTGTTTCAACCAAGCCGAGCTAAGCAGGCGTCCTTGGGCTTATGACGACGGCAATGTGATGGATGTGAGCTTCGGACATGGCCACACCGTCTGGAGATTTGCCGATTGCTCACCGCCCGATGCAGAGGGCTGGCAGGCGTGCGCGGTGGACCCCGATGTTGTGGCGGCGCGGATAGCCGGTTTGAGTCATGGATTCCTGCTGCAGGATGAGGTCGGAAACACGTGGTCTTTTGAGAAGGGGGCTTTTCAGTACAACTACTTTCCGAACAGGTTTTTCTACAGCCGGGAGAGTGGCGTCAGTGCTCCCTGGCTTGAGGTCTGGACCCACGGAACGGATACGCAGCCGCCTTTGCCGGTTGCGGGCGTGGAGGTTCAGACGGCCGGGCTTCCACCGGGTGAAGCCTTTGTGTCTTGGAAGACCCCTGAAGATCAGGGCGGGGGAAGAACGCTCGGATTTCATGTTTCAGGACGACAAGGCTCGACAACGGTGTCGATACCTCAGCACATGATTCCAATGGCTGGTGCACCCGGGCAGGACGTGCGAATGCATCTCCATGGTCTTTCCGCCAAGGCGGGAGAGGCTCTGCAATTGAGCCTCTCGTCCGTGGACAGCGCTGGAAACATCGGGAAAAGTCTCGAGACAACCGTGTCGTTGGCCCCCTCCTGCATTCAACCGGTCCCGCGTGAAGCGTCGGTGGATCCGTTTCCTCCCTCTTCGCAACTGCCGAAGGTGGGCGGCCTCTTGATGTCTGTGGTTGATTCGCTGGATAAGATCGATCCAGCGGGTGGGGCGATGACCCCTGCTCACGGACAGGAATATTCCGGTGGAAACCACCTTTTCTCCGGAGAGCGCAAGCTGATTCGTCTTCAAGGCGCCAGGAACGAGTGGGTGAGCTTTCAGCTGAGCCTGGCGGGTCGAGCTGAGGGCATTACGGTTGATTACGCTTTCGAAACCCATCCCAACCTCAGAACGAGAATCTATCAATCAGCCTATGTGAAATCCGCTGAATGGAATCGAAGCGGACCGTCTTTCCTGCCCGATCCTCTGGTTCCCCTGGAAGGTCCTTTCTCGATTCCGTCGACTGCCGGTCTTGTTCGTATTCCAGGTCAGGACCACCACACGCTGCTTTGTGAGTTGTATATTCCTCATGATGAGCTCGTCGGTCCGAAGACTGGGAGACTCACGGTTCGGGCAGGGGGAGAAATCTTGAGTCTGGCCGTGGAGTTGACGGTATGGAATTTTGCGCTTCCCGATCGCCTCTCCTTTGTGCCGGAAATGAACGCTTACGGAGGGGTTTCTCCTTATGGTGGATATGAGTACTACCGACTCGCGCATGAACATCGAACGTGCATCAATCGTCTGCCTTACGGGTGGGATGGGATGCCTGCGTTCGCACCGGTGTGGAACGGAAGCGAATTCGACTGGACGGAATGGGACAGCAAAGTAGGTCCTCTGCTTGATGGCTCAGCCTTCAGGGATCTGCCCCGAGACGGGGAGCCCGTGGATGTGCTCTATATGCCTTTCAACGAGAATTGGCCGGTGAAGCTGGACAAGTACTTTCGCTGCTCCTATTGGGCGGATGAAGCGTTCACCGAGGGCTATGCTGCTGAGCTGGTTCGGGCGTTTTCTGCGTTTGCGCGCCACTGTAACGAAAAAAGGTGGCACAAGACGATCTTCCAATTCTATCTGAACAACAAGATCACCTACCGAAAGGACTTCCCAAAGGCCGGCGCCCCGTGGATTTTCGATGAGCCGGTGAATACCCAGGATTTTTGGGCCCTTCGCTGGTATGGCCTGCTCTGGAGGGCAGGGGTTGACTCGGTCAAGGGGCAGGCCAAAATGTGGTACCGGGGGGACATATCCTATAGTCAATTTGGCCGGAACTTGCTGCAGGGGATTATGGACGTTCAGTATCTGGGGGATAACACGCCACAAAAGCTCAGGATGAAATGTCGTCTTGGAGGAAGGTGCGCCGGTGATGGCTCCTTTGCAGAGTATGGCTCAGCCAATGGGATCCCTCAGCCGAACACGCAACCAGTCTTGTGGTGTATTGATGCATGGGCCAAGGGTGCTGTTGGAGTGCTTCCCTGGCAGACAATGGGCAGCAGCTCCTCATGGAATCAGGCCGACCAGAATGCCCTTTTCTACCCTCGTTCCGGCGGTGCGGTCCCGTCCCTTCGACTGAAGGCTTTCACTCGAGGTCAACAGGATGTGGAGTATTTCACCCTTTACTCGGAAGCGCACGAGCTCCCACGGCGTTCTATGCAGGAATGGCTTAGCGCTGAGCTCGATCTCGAGGGCCGTGTGGTCAAGGCTTCTCCTGCGGATGCCGGGACGACAGTTTTTCGGCAGAATGATCCGGTGGTCCTGTGGCGCGCACGGTATGCAGTAG
>CALBZH010000257.1 GCA_937889795.1 uncultured Syntrophobacteraceae bacterium
AGGCCCATGCCGTGCGCCTGGGCGATGCTGTCTAAAACCGCCTGCAGTTTGCCGCTGGTTGAAGGGCTGAAAAATGAGGTGGTGTGCCGGGAGCATCGGATCCGTGACCTGATCCCGGTTCGACTCATTTCCATGAGCGAAGCCATCTGTACCGCGCTCGCCGAGGTTCAGGCAGGACCCGGAAAGCTCCCGTCGGTTCAATCCTGCCTGCTGCACTGAACAGGATTCCTTGCTCTGTTGCGGAGGAGAAAACCATGCTCGAGATCGGCAAAAAAGCGCCACCCTTTCGTCTGTCCGCTTACCCCGGAGAAGAGGTGTCCCTTGACGACCTGCGCGGGAAACAGGCCCTCTTCTTCTTTTACTCCAAAGACAACACAAGCGGCTGAACGGCTGAAGCTCTGGAGTTTTCAGAGCTGCAGCCCCAATTCGACGCATTGGGTGTCCGCGTCTTTGGCGTCAGCCCGGATTCCGTCGCTTCACACAAGAAATTTCACGAGAAGCACAGCCTCACCGTGGAGCTCTTGAGCGATCCGGAGCACGCCATGATCGAGGCGTACGGGGCTTGGGGAATCAAAAAAATGTATGGCAAGGAATCGGCGGGTGTGATCCGGTCGAGCGTTCTGGTGGATGCCGAGGGGATCGTGCGCCATGTGTGGCCCAAGGCCAAGAGCAAAGGCCATGCGCAGGAAGTGCTGGACCATCTGAAGAAGACGCAATTGTAAATCATTTCAGCATTGCGTCGATCCGCGCTGCCGCAGCCTGGCAGATCAAGGCATAGGGTGCCGCTACCGTCGGTATGGCGAACGTGAGGCGGCATCCCCCTTCCTCCTGATTGTCCACACGATGTCCGGTAGCCGGAATGCCGCAAGTCGTCCAGGCCCAGAATCGCCCTTCTTCATACTCCGTGACTCGGAAGGGGACCCGCAGCCCCAAGGGGGTTTCCACCCAGCCGGTTGAACCGTTGCGGATGCGCCGGTCCGAGCAGGAGACGGCAGCAACGGAGGGACCCCATTCCTTCCATCGCTCCGTATCGACCAGCAGGTCCCAGACTCGATGACACGGTCCTGGGACGCTCCTGCTGATCTCAATGTATGGGAAGCCAATCCGAATCATATCTCACACGCTTCCATCCACGATCTCTGGGGCAGCATCGCCTGGCCGTGAGGCTCTGCGCCGGGTCGACCACTTTTCAAGACTGATCAACCAGTGGGAGAGGATTCCAACCCCGAGGATCCTCAGCCAGGAATCGACACCGATGGGGACCGTATGGAAGAGGCGATTCAGCAGGGGCAGATACGTAAAGAGAAGCTGCATCACGGCCATGAGCACGATCCCGACAAGGATCCATTTGTTGGAGAAGAAACCGACCTTGAGGAAGGATTGATGCAGCGAGCGGCAATTGAGCAAATAGAAGCTCGAGATCACGGAAAAAACATTGACCGTGACGGTTCTTGCCTGGGCATCGCCCGCCCCACTCCACTCCTCCCATTCGAAGAGGAGGAACGCGGATGCCATGAGGATGGCGCCGACGATCAAGATGCGCCAGACCAGGTCCCTTGAGAGGATGGGGCTCGAAGGATGGCGGGGGGGGCGTTCCATGAGACCCGGCTCTTTCGGCTCAAAGGCAAGCATCAGCCCAAGGGACCCGGCTGTGGTCATGTTGATCCAAAGGCTCTGGACGGGGAGGATTGGCAAGGGGACTCCCGCGAAGACGGCCGCCACGATCACCAGACCCTGGCCGAGGTTGGTGGGCAACGCCCAGACCAGGAACTTGACCAAGTTGTCGAACACACATCGCCCTTCTTCGACGGCGGCTTCGATGGAAGCGAAATTGTCGTCGGTCAGGACCATGTCCGCGGCTTCCTTGGAGACTTCGGTTCCCGTGATGCCCATGGCAACGCCGATGTCCGCCTGTTTGAGGGCGGGCGCGTCGTTGACACCGTCGCCGGTCATGGCGACGACATGCCCCCGCGACTGGAGGGCTCGGACGAGGTTGAGCTTCTGCTCGGGGGCCACGCGGGCGAAGACGTTGGTCTGCTCGGCGGCGTTTTCCAGCTCTTCGGGAGACAGCTGGGCCATTTGCTTGCCGGTGAGCACGGGTGCGCAGGCCGGAACGCATGCGGGCTGGGTGACAATCCCGATCTTTTCCGCGATCACGGAGGCCGTCAGCGCGTGGTCCCCCGTGATCATCTTGACCTGGATACCGGCACGCCTGGAGGCCTGGACCGCCTTGACGGCCTCTTCCCGGGGAGGGTCGATCATTCCCTGGAGACCGATGAACGTGAGGTTCGAGGCGATGTGGTCATGGCTCAGTCCCTGGAGGGGCGTATGCACGTCCATACGGGCAAACGCCAGAACGCGCAATCCCATGCCGGCCAGTTTTTCGGCCTCCTCCTGAATCGGCAGGGGATCGATCGGGGCCGCGCGGTCGGCGGTATCCAGCACGGTCGTACATCGCGGCAGAATCCGCTCCAGGGACCCCTTTACGTAAACGCGCGCACTGAGCCCGTCTGGTGCTCCATGAAGGGTTGCCATGTATTGGTGCTCAGATTCAAATGGGATGACATCCAGGCGGGGGAATGACACCCCTTCACTCTGCTCGAAGAGCCCCCCTTTTCTGGCCGAGACCAGGAGAGCCGCCTCGGTGGGGTCTCCCTCAATCTTCCAGCGCCCGTCTTCCTCAATAAGCCGGGCATCGTTGCAGAGAAGCCCCGCGCGCAAACATTCGTTGAGGGGACCGCATGGTGCTGCCTCGTCGTCGGGGGCACACTGGACATTGAAAGTACCGGTCGGCTCGTAACCGATTCCCGTCACCGAGTACGACCGATTGCCGGCGAAAATGTGCTGCACGGTCATCTGGTTTTCGGTGAGTGTGCCGGTCTTGTCTGAACAGATCACCGTGGTGCTTCCAAGGGTTTCAACGGCGGGGAGTCTTCGGATGATTGCCCGGCGCGATGCCATGCGCGCGACACCCACGGCCAGAATGATGGTCACGGCCGCGGGGAGGCCTTCCGGGATGGCACCGACCGTCAGTGCGACCGAGGCCATGAACATATCAATCACCGACTGGCCGTGGAGGAGGCCGGCGGCGAACGTGACGGCGCCGAAAGCCAGGATCGCGACGAGGAGAACCTGGCTGAAACGGGCGATCTTGCGCGTGAGCGGCGTCTCGAGACTTTCCACTTCCGAGATCAGCTGGGAGATGCGACCCATCTCGGTGCGGTCCCCCGTGGCAATGACGACGCCTGTTCCCTGCCCGTAGGTCACCAGACTGGATGCATAGGCCATGTTGGTCCGATCCGCCAGCACGATGTCGGGATCCAGGCTCGCAATGGCCTTCTCCACGGCGACCGATTCGCCGGTCAGAGCGGATTCATCGACCCTCATGTCCTTCACCCGGAGCAATCGAAGATCGGCAGGAACCTTGTCCCCGGCCTGCAGAGAAACGATGTCTCCGGGCACCAGCTCTTCTGAGGAGATCAGCCGGGCTTGCCCGGATCGCAGAACGCTGGCCGAGGTCGTCATTCGACGTGCCAGGGCTTCGATGGCGCCCAACGCCTTGGCTTCCTGGACGAATCCGATCACCGCGTTCACGAGAACCACCGCGAAAATTGCCGTGGCGTCGGTCCAATCCGCGATCAAACCCGTTACGATGCCGGCCGCGATCAGGATGTACACCAACGGCTGGTGAAACTGCAGGAGGAACCTGAGGATCGGTCCCTTTCCTTTCTTGGGGGTAAGCCGGTTGAGGCCAACCTCCTGAAGCCGCGCCTCGGCCTCCGAGGCGTCCAGACCCCGATTGGAGTCCGTTTCCAGCTCCCGCAGCACGTCCTCTTTTTCCATGTGGTGCCAAACAGCTTCTTCTAATGGTATCATACGGCATTCCTGTCTTGAGGTTTGCTCCGGTGACACGAGCCCAATCGATGAACAGGTTTCATTCCGGTTTGACAGTGCCAGCGTTCAGGCGCTAACTTCACTTGGACTTGACAGCCCGCAACAAACATAGGCTCTGGAGAAGCTAGACACAACGTCTCGAGGATGGAGCAAATGGAATCAAAGACCAAATTTTCGATCTGGTATGTCGTCGCGGCCATCTGGGGGGTCCTCCTTCTGCAGGATTTCATCGCTGCGCAGTATCGCCCGCGGACCGTGCCCTACAGTCAATTCCTGACCGCTTTAAGAGCGGACAAGGTCTCCGAGGTGGTGATCTCCCAAGGGCGGATTGCCGGGAAGATGAAGATCACGGAGGACAATGAGGAGAAGGAAATCCGTTTCGTGACGGTCCGCGTGGACCCGGATCTCTCCGATGAGCTTTCCAAGCACAATGTGGTCTTTCGGGGACAGGAAGAAAACACCTTTCTTCGCGATCTCTTCTCCTGGGTGTTTCCCATCTTCGTCTTTTTCGGAATCTGGTATTTGATGATGCGGAAGATGTCCCCCGGCGCGGGGATGATGTCGTTTGGGAAGAACCGGGCCAAGGTTTACGCGGAAAAGGAAGTCCCCACACGGTTCGAGGATGTTGCGGGCGCGGATGAGGCCAAGGAGGAGCTCCAGGAGATCGTCGAGTACCTGAGCAATCCGAGCAGGCTTCAAAACCTGGGAGGCAGGATGCCCAAAGGGGTTCTCCTGGTTGGCCCTCCGGGTACCGGGAAAACCTTGATCGCTCGTGCTGTCGCGGGTGAAGCGGGTGTTCCGTTCTTCACCATCAGTGGGTCGGAATTCGTGGAGATGTTCGTGGGGGTTGGGGCGGCACGCGTTCGTGAGCTGTTCAGCCAGGCCCGGGAGAAGGCCCCCTGCATCATTTTCATCGACGAGCTGGATGCCATTGGAAAGGCTCGCGGGGGCATCACGCTCGGCGGGCATGATGAGCGGGAGCAGACGCTCAATCAACTGCTCGTGGAAATGGACGGGTTTGATCCGCGGGGCGGCGTCGTGATCCTTGCGGCGACCAACCGACCGGAAACACTGGACCCGGCACTGCTCCGCCCAGGCCGTTTCGACCGGCAGGTGCTCGTGGACCGACCGGATGTGAACGGCCGCGAAGCCATCTTGAAGATCCACAGCAAGAAAGTGAAGCTCTCGGAGCGCGTTGATCTCAAAGTCATTGCCCAGAAGACCTCCGGCTTCTCTGGAGCCGATCTGGCGAATCTGGTCAACGAAGCCGCCCTGCTTGCCGCCCGCAAGAATCGTCAAGCCGTCGAAATGGAAGATCTGAGCGAGGCTGTGGACCGCACGATCGCAGGGCTGGAGAAGAAGAACCGGGTTATCAACCCAAAGGAGAAAGAAATCGTCGCCACCCACGAAACGGGACATGCGCTGGTGGCGGCTTTCACTCCGGGTGTCGACAAGGTGTCCAAAATCTCCATCATCCCACGCGGTCTGGCCGCCCTCGGATACACGCAGCAGCTTCCGACGGAGGACCGCTACCTGATGACGCGTCAGGAGCTTCTGGGGAAGATCGATGTACTTCTCGGCGGGCGGATGGCGGAGGAGATCACTTACGGAGATGTCTCCACCGGCGCTCACAACGATCTGCAGCGCGCGACCGATATCGCCCGGGCGATGGTATCCGAATACGGGATGGGCACCACGCTCGGCCTCTCCACTTACCCGAAGCGGAGCCCCATGTTTTTGACCCAGCAACAGGCCCCGATCATGGGTCACGAATACAGCGAAAGCACGGCAGCCAAGCTGGACGAGGAGGTGAAGAGCATCATCGGGGAGCGTGCTCAGCATGTCAGAAGTCTCTTGTCGGAAAAGCGCGGCATTCTTGATACCGTGACCCGAGAGCTTCTCAAAACGGAAGTCCTCGAAGCCGACGCTTTTTATAAACTGATCGAGGCCTGATCTTCTGTTGTACGTGGCTGCGAGAACGACGTGCAATGCCCTGCATCGCGGCTGTGAAGATATGCTAGTAGAGGTTGAAACGCTGTCTTCGCCCTTCGCTACCTCAGCCCGAGCGCGGTGCGGTCTCCCGCTCGCCCAGAGGTAGCGAAGGGCGAACGGGAAACGGTGCTTCCGTTCATTAACGATTACAACATCCGGTCCCGCAGGGCGGGTCCGCATCCCCCATGGACCTCCTTCCGTTAAAGAGCTTTCCCCGCCCAATAGTACGCTCAAAGCGCTTGCACCAGCTTATCCTTAATCAATCCTTTGAACATTTCATCCGGTGGAATACCTCAAGGTTAGGACAAGGTTGGCCAAGTACTAGGCTCATCGAAAGAATTTGCTTGAATTGCTTCTGATGGTGTCCTATTAATATTACTTGTATCTCTATTTTATCCCGCTACAATGTTGAGAACCGGTTACAAGGGCATGACGACGCAGCTCCCGTTAAGGCGTGTCATGTGGACAGTCATCCGAGAGAGGAGGAAAGGCCATGAGAAAGTTAGTATTAATACTGATGATTGTGGCTGTGGCCTTAATGGCCGGATCGGCTCAAGCCCAGCAAAAGTATCCCCTTGGATATGGAAATTTCGCCGTCAAGGTCGATTATCTCAGGTTCACCGGCAGCGAAATGGACGACCTCGGGCTTGCCAATGCCCCTTATATTGGCGCCGAGTTCTATTTCCCCATTTTCATCCCTAGCCTCTATCTTGGTCTTGAAGCGGGCTATGCGTGGAGCTCGGGGGATAGAACGTACACTTTTTTCTTGCTGAACCAGAATCCGATTAACGTCAATGTCGATCTCGATGTGGATTATGTGCCCATCGAGCTGAACGCGAAATACGTCTTTGATCTCAGTCACTGCTGGGCATTGGACTTCGGTGGCGGTTTGTCGGTCAATTATTTCAGTATCGACACATCCGCGGAGATCACGGGCTCCAAGACGCATTTGAATGGGGACGCCGACTGGCTTTTCGGCGGTCAGTTCTTCATGGACCTGAATTACAAGGCGGGTCCCTGGCTTTTTGGCGCCAACATCAAGTACCAGCTCACCGACGATATCTCTTTGCACGACATCGACACCGACGTGAGTGGCAGCAACTTCAGAGTCGGCGGGCAGCTGGGTTATATGTTCTAGCGGCTTTCAGCAACGAGCTTCGCTTTTTCAAGGGCCCCGGGTCTCGTGCCGGTGCCCTTTTCTTTTTATCGGGAGACAGGCGCCCCACTCATGGGGCTTCCGGGCGTTTTGTCGTGTGCGTTGCCGGGCTGGCAGCAAGCGCTTTTCCCTGGTAGAGGTTGTGATCTCTCATGTATTGGAGGACGGCATTGAGGTTGCGCTGTTTTTCCAGAGCCCACTGGGGGGCGACCAGCTCATCCGGGTGGGGGTCGCCGGTGAGGCGCTGGATGATCACGGACGGGGGAAGGAGGGAGAGGAATTCCGAAACGGTTTCGACATACTCCTCCCGTGTCAGGCAGGTGTAAGATCCCGAACGAAGCAAACCTTCCAGCAGGGTTCCTCGGACGACGTACAACAGGTGGATCTTGACCGCCTGGATGTCCATCCGCGACAGGAATCGGGCCGTGCCGAGCATGTCCTCGCGTGACTCCCCCGGCAGTCCAAGCATCACGTGCACGCACACCGGGAGCCCTCGCTTCCGGGCTCTGGCAAGCGCGTTTCGGAACGTCTCGACGGTGTGACCGCGACGGATGCGCTCGAGTGTCGCGTCGCAGGCCGACTGGAGCCCATATTCCAGCCAGATGAGCCGTCTGGTTGAAAGCTCCTGGAGGAGATCCAGAGTGGCATCCGGAGTGCAGTCGGGGCGCGTGCCGATGCTCAATCCAACCACGTCCGGGTCGGAAAGCGCCTCTTCGTAGAGGGAGCGCAGCAGCGGCAGGGGACCGTAGGTGTTGGTGAAGGACTGAAAGTAGGCCAAGAAGGCCTTTGCCTTATAGCGGCGGGAAAGATACGATTTGGCTTCCCGGATCTGCCGAAGGATGGAGATGCGCTGTTCGGCCGCGCCGGTTCCCGAGCCGCGGGCGTTGCAGTAGATGCACCCACCGATGCCGAGAGTGCCGTCCCGGTTGGGGCAGGTGAGGCCCGCATCGAGGGAAATCTTTTGAACGCGGCACCCGAACACCTCCCGCAGGTAGGTATTGAAGTCACGATACGGTTTGGGGCTTCGTTGTGGAGCCATGATCGTCGCCTGGGTCGGGACACGCCGGATGGGCTGGACAAGATGCCCGTGGAAGCTCGCCGTGGAAGGTAACAGAATCCTGGGCGGACTTCCAGTCTTCTCATTTGCACGATAGTAGGGTCGATTCATGAGTGTACGCGGTTACGAGGTGGTCGTGGTCGGGGCCGGCCATGCCGGATGTGAAGCGGCTTTGGCGGCGGCCCGCATGGGCTGCAAGACCCTCCTCCTTTCCATCTACCTCGACACGGTGGCCCACATGCCGTGCTCGCCCTCGATTGGCGGCATCGGCAAGGGGCATCTCGTCAAGGAGATCGATGCCCTGGGAGGGGAAATGGGCAGGATCTCCGACAAGACCGCCCTTCAATACCGGGTGCTCAACACGAAGAAAGGGCCCGCCGTTCGGGGGACCAGAACCCAAAACGACAAAGTGCGCTACCGGACCCTCATGAAGCATGCTCTCGAGCGGCAGGACAACCTGGATCTGAAACAATCGCTGGTGGAATCGCTTGTCGTCGAGGACGGCCGTGTGACGGGCATTGTCGATCAACTGGGCGCTTGCTATGGAGCTTCCACCGTTGTGCTGGCCACCGGGACGTTCCTCCACGGCTTGATCCATATCGGAAAGACCCGGATCGCCGCGGGCAGGGCCGGGGAATTCCCCTCGAACCACCTGGCCGATCAACTTCTGGCGCTTGGCTTCACCCTCGGGAGGATGAAGACCGGCACTCCGGCCCGCATTGCTCGGCGCAGCATCGACTTTTCCCGGTTCGTCCGGCAGGAGGGAGACCCGGCTCCGCGCCCCTTCTCCCTGCACTCAACGGACGTGGACTGCGCGCAAATGCCTTGCTTCCTGGGCCGCACGCATGCGCGGACCCACGAGATCGTTCGCAGTCACATCCACCTGTCACCCCTTTACAACGGGACCATCCGAGGAGTATCCGCCCGTTATTGTCCTTCCCTCGAAGACAAGGTGATGAAATTTCCCCACAAGGAATTCCACCAGATCATCCTGCAGCCGGAAGGGATCGAAACCGAGGAGGTTTACGCGAGCGGAACGGGCAACTCACTTCCCTACGAGGTCCAGCTTGCCCTGATTCACACCATCCCGGGGCTGGAGGGGGCTGAGGTGATGCGCCCGGCCTATGCCATCGAGTACGACTTCATTCAGCCGACCCAGCTGCTGCCGACGCTCGAGACCAAAACCGTCAGGGGGCTCTTTCTCGCAGGCCAGATCAACGGGACGTCCGGCTACGAAGAGGCGGCGGCTCAAGGACTCTGGGCGGGCGTGAACGCGGCCCTGCAGGTCCAGAAGCGGCCCCCATTCGTGTTGGATCGCTCTGAAGCCTACATGGGAGTCTTGATCGACGACCTGGTGACTCGGGGGACTGGCGAGCCTTATCGAATGCTCACGTCCCGGGCCGAGTATCGGTTGCTGCTACGGGAAGACAACGCCGATCTGCGGCTGCTGGAGAAAGGGTGCGATCTCGGGCTGCAGCCGGAAAACGCCCGACGGGAGCTGAGGGAGCGACGCGAGGCCATTGAAGGAGAGCTCGGACGGCTGAAACGAACGGTTGCACGGCCGTCCGCCCGGCTGAGCGCCTTCCTTGCCGAGCGGGGCTCTCCGCCGACCGATGAGCCGGTTTCTCTCCACAAGCTGCTCAAGCGCCCGGAGCTCACCTATCGGGACATCGAGCTCATCGAAGAGGCCCACTCGGAGCTTTCGGAGCGCAACAAGGAGCAGGTGGAGATCGAGCTCAAATACGAGGGGTACCTGCGGAGGCAGGAAACAGAGGTTAAAAAATTTAAGCATCTCGAGGAGATGCTTATCCCAGAGGGGTTTCCGATCAACACGGTACCGGGGCTCTCCAACGAGATCAGGCAGAAGCTGGCGGACATCCAGCCCAGGTCCTTGGGGCAAGCCTCCCGCATCGCCGGGATCACCCCGGCTGCGATTTCCATCCTCCTCGTCTACTTGAGGCGGTTCCGCGAAGCATCCGACAAACGAAGTGAAAAAGTCACCTGACAGTTGGATCGTCATGCTAATGGATGTTCATACTTGCCTATGCATAAAATATTTATATAATGGCCAACATGGTGTGAAGTCGCAACCGATTCTTTTCTTTGAGCGGCTTGCAAGCGGAATCCATGTGGATAAAGGGGGGGGGCTGTCCATGCAGGAAGGCAATGACAGGGATTGTATCGCCGTTTTGAGGGACCACGGTTTGCAAGTGACATATCAGCGCCTTGCGATTTATCAGGCCTTGCTGGACTCGAAAGACCATCCGAGCGCCGAGGATATCTACCAGCAGGTGCGCAGGCGATTCCCGATGATTTCTCTGGGAACGGTTTACAAGACTCTGGAGCGGTTCCACGAGGTGAAGCTCATCCAGCGGGTCGGTCCCCTGATGGACGTGGCGCGTTACGAAGCCAAGACAACCGCGCATCACCACTTTATTTGCCTCGAATGCCAGACCATCGTGGACTTGGACGATCCCACATTGGAAGAGAAGATCCAGGTGCCCATGGATAACGGATTCCAGGTCCTTCAGCGACAAGTCGTGGTCCAGGGGCTTTGCCCCCATTGTCGAAAGGACTGAGCCGTAGCCCTGCCCGTTCGTGGCCTCTCGCTTCGGTCGAGGGAGAGGCCCTCTTTTTCATCCACCATTCTGGCATGCCACCCGTTGTTCCCGTGACCCGTTTGCCGCGCTCCGCATTCCCAATTGGCTTTCCGCGTGTTTGGCTTATGGTAACCTGTTGGATCGAATTGTTTTTTTCTGGCTTTCGTTCGCTGCGTTTGTGCTTGAATGTCGATTGGCGGATGTGCTAAGGGGTTCTTTTGGCGGGATGCACAAGAGTTCCATGATTTCAAATGGCCAGCTTGGAATCACGGGACGAGGCTCTCAGAAGCTCACATTAGGAAGGAGGAAATGCCGTGAATGTTGTTGTGCTACTCAAACAGACCCCGGATACAGAATCGGTCATTCGAATCGCAGGCGATGGCAAGTCGATCGCAACCGATGACCTGAAGTGGATCATCAATCCCTATGACGAATTCGCAGTGGAAGCGGCTCTTCGATTGAAGGAAAAGCACGGCGGAACAGTAACAATTGTGAGCTGGGGGCCCCAGCGTGTGGTGGAATCGGTGCGCACGGCACTGGCCATGGGTGCGGACACCGGTGTCCTGATCGACGATCCCGCCTTGGAAGGCGCGGACAGCCTCTCCATTGCCAAAGCTCTGGCCGCGGCGGTGAAGGAGCTGAGCGCCGATGTCGTCGTGTGCGGCTCCCGCGCCGTCGACTATGACCTGGGCCAACGAGGCGCCATGGTGGCGGAATTCCTCGGCTGGCCTCACCTGGCCTTGGCCGTGAGCATGGAATCCGACGGCAGCCACGTCGTGATCGAAAGGCCTATCGAAGGCGGGAAAGTGACGCTCGAAGCGGATCTGCCCGCACTGGTCACCATGGGCGGCTCGCATGCCGTCTGGAATCCTCGTTACGCCTCACTCCCCGGTATCATGAAGGCCAAGAAGAAGCCTCTGGCGACCAAGAAGCTCGCCGACCTGGGCCTCGACCCGGCCGAATGCTCGGCCCAGGCTGCCAAGATGCAAGTTACTTCCTTTGAAATGCCGCCCCAGCGCGCCGCGGGCCGCATCATCGAGGGAGAGGATACGGCTGCCAAGGCGAGGGAGCTCGTTCGTGCGCTTCACGAAGAAGCCAAGGTCATGTAAGTGCGGGGATAAGGAGAACGAAGATGGCAAAATGCGTGTTGATTGTAGCCGAATTTCGTGGCGGGAATTTCCGCCGCGTGTCTTCTGAAGGGGCGAGCGAAGGGAAGCGGATCGCGGATGCACTGGGAGCGACGCTCTGCGCTGTCGCGGTGGGCTCCGGTGTGGCCGATAAGGCCGCCGAGCTGGGCCGCTACGGGGTCAAGACGGTGTACGTTGCCGATGATCCGGCGCTCGAGTCTTACCTGGCCGAAGCCTATGTGCCCTTCGCCGCGGATGCGGTGACGCAGTGCGATCCCGCCGCAGTCATTCTCCCGGCTTCGGTGGACGGCAAAGACCTCGGCGCCCGGTTGTCGGCCGCTCTGGGGGCTGCGCTGGCCCAGGACTGCACCCAGATCACCTGTGACGGGGGCAAGATCAAAGCCAAACGCCCGGTCTTCGCTGGCAAGTGCTTCGCTTGGTGTGAATGGGCCGAAGGGGCGCTCCCGGTTATTTCCTGCCGACCAAACGTGATGGATTGCCTCCTTCCGAGCGAGGGGGATCAGGCCGAGGTGGTCAAGCTGAGCTTGCCGGTGCCTGCGCTGCGCTCCCGTGTGAAGGGAATCGATCTGGATACGTCCGGCAAGGTCGAGCTCACCGAGGCGGAAATCATCGTTTCCGGCGGTCGCGGCATGAAGGGTCCCGAAAATTATGCCATGCTGGAAGAGCTTGCCAAGATTCTCGGTGCGGCGGTGGGTGCTTCGCGCGCGGCCGTCGATTCCGGGTGGCGTCCCCATTCGGACCAGGTTGGCCAGACGGGCAAGGTGGTCAACCCGAACCTGTACATCGCGGCCGGGATTTCAGGGGCCATCCAGCACCTGGCCGGCATGGGATCCTCGAAGTTCATCGTGGCCATCAACAAGGACGGAGAGGCCCCCATCTTCAGCAAGGCGGATTTCGGCGTGGTGGAGGACCTGTTCAATTTCATCCCCGCTTTCACGGAAGAAGTGCGCAAGCTGAAAGCCACATGCTCTTAAAGGCCAGCAAAGCGTGACAGAAGGTTTGCACCCGGGCGGCGAGCGATCGCCGTCCGGGAATCGTGGGGGAGCACCCCACACCCCGAGCTTTTCCTCCTGGACCCGATCAACCCCTACACGATTCTCGG
>CALBZH010000258.1 GCA_937889795.1 uncultured Syntrophobacteraceae bacterium
GACTTCGCAGGCAAAACAGGCATACCAACCGTCGGCCTTGCGGATGATCCGGACGGTCGATGGCTGGGATGGCATCTCCCGGTGCCACCGGACGGCTATCCGCCCAATACCGGAAACCTTCAGGCGTCGTCCGTGAATCTTGTAGCCGTTGCCGTATTCCTTCAGGCCGATGCTGTCGAAGCGGTCTTTTCCTTTGAAACGAGGATAGCCTGGCTTCTCGCCTGACTTGATCCGACGGAAGAACGATTTGAAAGTCTTGTCCAGATCGGCGACCACCACCTGCAGAATATGGCTGTGGATGTTTCTCGCAAACGGTGAAGTGTCCTTGAGAACCTTGACCTTACGAAGCTGCTCGAATTTGGAGGCGGTGCGCTGCTCGGATTCGTACACGTCCTTGCGCTCCGCAAGACAGTCGTTGTAGAACCTGCGGCAGGTTTCCACGGTTGCCTCCAGAAGCCGTTTCTGCGGCTTCGTCGGATACAGCCGGTATGCAAAGGTCTTGATTGGCACTTAGCACCCCTTAGAGATTATATGAAGGCTAAATTCCCGGCTATCTACGCGGGTTGAAACCCGGTAGCTTGCGCCGGTTTTGTTCTGTCAATCGCGACCAACTTCCCGTAACCTTTGTGCTGGCCTGCAAATAGTACTAATCCCATTTGTGTAGGATAGACAGGGGTGCCGGAAGGGCAGGTTATATCCCATCCCCGATGAAAACGTCTCTGCCCACTCCCGAACGGGTCAACCCGCCAACCACGGACAGAGGTGATGCGGCCGTAATCCACCGGATAATAACGATCCGCTGATGCGGACTGGACGTAAAGCAGCAGCATGGCGGTGATTATTGATAGGCGTTTGATCGTAGGGGAGCCTTGCACACGCACTTATGCTGTGCTGTTGTTGTTCTTGGCTTTTGGCATCCTGCTGTAAACCCAGCCCAAGAGGTCCTCACGATTCCTGGAACAAAGGTAAATGTTGCCAGTTCCAGCGAAACGATTGATGAACCCTTCTCCACTCGTCGCTCCGCGGAACATTCCCTTGAGAAATCCGTCGCCTGACGAAAGCGTCACCACCTGGTACGTCAAGCCCCCAGTCCAAGCGACAATATGACTGTGGTCGAAAATCCTTTCTTCGGCCGACATCTCGACCATCTGCATGGAGCCAAAGCCGGAGATGGCAATCGTCCCAGGCCCGGTGGCTTTCATAATCACAAATCCGCCAGTCCCTCCAAACATGGCCTTGTTAGGCGACTGGACTTTGGACAGCAGGTTGACCGTTGCCGATGCCGCCAGAAAGCAGCCGTCGTTGATGAACAGCTCCTGTCCCTGTTCAAGTTCGACGAGAAAGATGTCGCCGGGCAGGGTAGGGGAGAGAACTGCCTCTCCGGACTCCTCCGGAGCCTCCAGAATTTGCAGAAAAGCAGACTCCCCCTGTGCACTTTTTCGTATAAGGGAGGAGAATACGCCCCCCTTGAGTTTTCCCTTGAGAACCAAGGAGGGGCTCATGCCCACCATCGCCCGCGAAACGGCAAAGATGCTCTCTTTATGTCCAAGTGATACCGTTAGAAACGGATCTGGACCGGCTGAGACTGCGAAACGGGCCAAGGGAACCTCCATTGGGCTACTCTTGCCTTCCCTCGAAATACCCTCGAGGTGCTATGTACCGATCTCCGGTGATCCGAGCGATCTCCTTGTTAAAGTCATGGATTTCCTTCTTGATATTCTGGCTACGCTCGAATAATTCCGCAAACTTTGCCGGTGTGAGCTCCTTTCTGTAGCCTATTTTCCGTCGCAGTTGAGACATGAGTCGGTCATTGGCGCCAACGAGGTCGGCCATTTCGTTTGTATCGATCGTGGTCCGTGCAATGACGACCGTGTCGGGCCGCGAGGCACGTTCCACTTTTCTGGCAAGTCGCTCCTTGCGAATGGCCTCCCTTTGCGCTCTTTCCTTCTCGCGCTCCTCCTTCTCCATTGCAATTTCTTCCGGTGTCTTTCTCTTTTTTTCTTTTCCCTTCGATGCCCTGGCCTGTTGCCCATTCTGTTCTGCCTGCTGCGGAGCGGGTGTTTTGATCAACGGTACTGGAGCTACTTTGTGCAGTGAAGACGGTGCCTCGAGTTGTGGTGATGGTGCTTCGGGTTGCAGTGTGGATACATCAGTCATTGGTCGTGTCTCCTTTTGGGGCCGCTGACCTGCCGGCCGAGTCGTGATTAGCCTCCAAGGGCATGATTGGCAACGCCTGCGGGAAAACGCATACGCGTTTCATAGCCTATGCGCTCATTTGCCTTGCGCCAGTTGTCTGCCATCGTCTGCATCGCGTTTAGCTGTTCGGTTGATGCCACTATCGAATCTCTAATGTCGACCATCCTGATACGGGTCTTTTCTTCCAGAGCGAGAAGCTGTGTTTCCACCGCAGCATACATTTCCTTCTTGCAGGTATTTTCATCTTGACCCGCCGCACTGCCCTTTGTGGACGACGACACTTGATGTGCCGTCGCGATCATCACCGACATCCGCCCGAACATGTCCGTCAGCATGGCATAGGCGTACAGCTTGGCCACAACCTCCGACAGTTGTCCAATCATCTGAGTTTCAGTGTTGGTAGCAATAGAGGTCCTCAGCACCGCCAGAACACTTGCCGGGACGGTGTTGAGGAAACCGGCCTCGGTGGCGTCGTACGCAGTTCCCGACCGTAGCTTGTTGGCGATCGCCGCCATCATCACCGATGAATAATTGATGAGATTCCTGTTAACGTCGGTAGACGGCGTACATGTGGCCGTGACGGTGGTCCGTACTTCAGTTGCACCCACGAAAAAATTCTCTACATTTTCATTCATGTCGCAGGGTGAAATGTACTGCGCATCCAAAGTCGCGTGGGTGTCGGCAGGGCTTTTGATATTCACGTCGCCGATAAAGCCTCGCATCAGGGCTACGTGGGACGACGGTATGCTTTTTAACGACGCCAGGTTGTCGAGAAGGGACCCGCTGCCGAATATTGTTTTATAGAGGGCAGGACAGCCTGCTGTCGATCCCTGTGTCGCTTGTTGCAACGGATTGCCTGCAGGGGGAGTGGTGCCCAATAAACTATTATTTACCGCCTGTGCAGCAGTCTTGAATCCTTGGTAAAGATCGCTCACGCCCGATGAAACCATGAAGTCTCCTTGGGCAGTCGCCACTTCACCTTTCAGCCGCTCCCCGTAGATACCGCCGACGCCTGATAGGGGACTGGCAATCGTGGCGACCAGGGCCTTCGATGCCTTGCAGTCATTGAGCTGGATACCGTTCAGGCGGTCAGTGATGGCTTCCAAGGTCTTGATCGTCTCGGAAACTTGTGGTGACAGGGTCTTCAGCGCAATGTCGAAGGCGGCAGCAGGGGCTGCGGACAGGATATTTTGAAGCTTTTGGACCAGGTAGTTCAGGTTCATGAACGAGAACCCGCCCAGGAAGGCGTCAATCCCCCCGCAGCCTACATTCAGCGACGGCGGCGTGATGGTCATCAGGTTGTCGTTGGTGG
>CALBZH010000259.1 GCA_937889795.1 uncultured Syntrophobacteraceae bacterium
ATCGAAGAATGGCACGAAGTACCAAATCGCCGACAGCGGCGCGCCCATTCGCCGACCCAGCGGGGAGATCGAGGGCGTAGTCCTGGTCTTCCGGGACGTCACCCACGAATACGAGCAAGCCCGACGCATCGAAGAAAGCGAGCGACTGCTGAAGAGCATCACGGCCAACATCCCCGGTGCGGTCTATCGCTTCCATGCGACCGGAGACCATCAGTACGGCAATACCTATGTGAGCGAAAAGGCCGCTGCGATTTTCGACCTGGAAGGACAACCCGAGGATTTTTTCGAATTTTTCGTCGCATGCATCCCCGATTCCGAAATCGACGCGTTCATGCAGTCGATTCATGAGGCAGTCGAACGAATCGAGCCCTGGCATTATGAAGGTCAGTTCATCAAGCCCAACGGGAACAGGATCTGGTTCCAAGGAAGCTCCACGCCGCACAGGGAGGGCGACGAAATCGTATTCGATGGGTTCTTGATGGATATCACCGACCGAAAGCAGGCTGAGCTCGAGCTGCGGCAGCTGCGCAACTACCTGGCGAATATCATTGACTCCATGCCCTCGGTTCTGGTGGGCGTGGACGCGGAAGGACGAGTCACCCAATGGAACCGTCGGGCTCACGATGCGACCGGATTGGATACCGCCGCGGTCCTGGGGAAGCCCTTGGAAATGGTCTATCCCCTGCTTTCGGACAAACTGGCCAGGATCCGAGAGACCATCCGCAACGGCGTCGTCCATGTGGAGCAAAAGGTGCCTCGACGCCGAGCGGGCGAAACCCACTATGAAGATGTGATCATCTATCCTCTGGTCACGAATGGCGTCGAAGGAGCCGTGATCCGGGTCGACGACGTGAGCGAGCGCGTTCGACTGGAGGAAATGATGATCCAGTCGGAGAAGATGCTCTCGGTTGGCGGACTGGCCGCGGGCATGGCTCATGAGATCAACAATCCTCTGGCGGGGCTGCTTCAGACGGCCACGGTGGTGGAAAACCGGCTTTGCGGCGATTTGGAGGCCAATCACCGCGCGGCCGATGCGGCCGGCATATCGATGGCAGCGATCCGGTCCTACCTCGAGGCACGCGATTTGATCGGTCTGCTGGCAAACATTCGGGAAGCTGGCAGCCGCGCGGCGCGAATCGTCCGCAACATGCTCGAATTCGCCCGGAAGAGCGACCGAGCCTTTTCCAGCCAGCAGTTGAGCGAGGTTCTGGACAACACATTGGACTTGGCGGCAAGCGATTACAACCTCAAAAAGAATTACGATTTCAGGAAGATCGAGATCGTGCGGCATTACGCGGAGGATGTGCCCCGGGTTCCATGTGAGAAGTCCAAGGTTCAGCAGGTGATTCTGAACATTCTGCGAAACGGGGCCGAGGCGATGGTGGAAGGTGGAACCTGGGACGGCCTGCCGCCGCGCTTTGTTCTGCGGACGGGCATCGAGGGCGACATGGCGCGCATCGACATCGAGGACAATGGCCCTGGGATGGATGAGGCAACTCGCAGGCGCGTGTTCGAGCCTTTTTTTACCACGAAGTCGGTCGACCGCGGGACGGGTCTCGGATTATCCGTGTCGTACTTCATCATCACCGAAGACCACCACGGGACCCTTTCCGTATCCTCCGCCGTCGGCAAGGGTACGACGTTCACCATTCGCCTGCCTGTGCAGGGAAGGGAGCGTATGGGAGCGGGGCCGAAATCCTGATCGTCGAGCATGACACCCCATCGAGGTGAATCACTTGCCGGAGACCCGCAAGGAGGACCGTCGCAATGACAACGATCCTGATCATCGACGACGACAAGGCCGTGCTCGACAGCGTGGCGGCCTATCTGGACGACTGGGGTTACCGGACACTCACGGCGAAGAACGGAATCGAGGGTCTAGAGGTGCTCACGCACGAGAGGGCCGATCTTGTCCTGGTCGACCTGCGCATGCCCGAGGTCGACGGCCTTGAAGTGCTGGCCCGGCTGCAGGGGACGTGCCCGGAAACACCGGCCATCGTCGTTTCGGGCACAGGCCTCATCCAGGATGCCGTGGACGCCCTGCACCATGGAGCATGGGACTATGTGCTCAAGCCCATTGAAGATTTTCAGGTTCTCACCCACGCCATCGATACCTGCCTTGAACGGGCCCGTCTGCTGCGTGAAAACCGGGTGTACCAGGAATCCCTGGAGCGCATGGTGGCGGAGCGGACCCGGGAACTGGAGAAGGCCAACGACAACCTGAGGCAGATCAACGAGCGGCTGCGCCGCATTGTCGAGAGCACGCGCGCCCTCGCCTTCTGCACGGAGGTCGAGCAGTTCGGAGCACAGCTGCTCGAGGAGTTCGGACTGCACATGCTCGCCACGGGGGGCAGCCTGTATGTCACGGAAAACGCCGGGCTGCGCATGATCCACTGCCTGGATCCGGGCCACGCGGCCGCATTCATCCCATTTCCTCTGGAAGATGGGTCTGTCTTCAAACTGGTCTTCGCGGAGAAAAAGCCCATTCTCATCCCGGACGTATCCCAGCACCCTGGTCTCGCAGGGAGTGGCTGGGAAGGATACTCGGATGGATCGGTACTCGTTTTCCCGCTGCTGGACGCATCGGTGGAAGTGACCGGAGTCCTCACGCTGCATAGCAAGGTGCCGGCGCCGTTCGTGGATCAGGACCGCGAAATCGGGATGATCCTGGCTTCCTACAGCTGTGAGGCGCTGCGCGCCGTTCGGGCTTCCGAGCATTTGCGTCGAAGCGAAGAGCAGTTCCGCGGCATTCTGGATTCCATCCAGATGGGAATCCTGCTGGCCGACGCATCCACGAACAAGATTCTCTACGCCAACCCGACCGCGGCGGCAATGGCTGGAGCCACCGCACGATCCATTGTTGGGCGCAACCGAAGCCAGCTTCTTGCTGCGGACGAGCCAACGACTCTCCCGGTGACGGATCCGCCCCGGTCAAGTGCTCTGTTCGAAGGCCGTCTCACCCCCCTGACCGGCCCGGCGATTCCCATCCTGAGGTCGGTCTCCAGGACCGTGCTGCGAGGGAACGAAGCGCTGCTGGACAGTTTCACGGACCTTTCGGAGCAGAAACGCGCCGAAGTCGAAAAAGCCCAGCTGGAGCGCCAGCTGCGCCAGGCCCAGAAGATGGAAGCCCTCGGGACGCTGGCGGGTGGAATTGCCCATGATTTCAACAACATCTTGAGTGCCGTGCTCGGTTATGCCGAGCTCGGAATCGTTCAGCTCGCTGATCCCGATCACCCGCTTCACGCCAAGCTCAACGCCATCTACCACGCGGGCCAGCGGGCCAGGGACCTGGTTTCGCAGATTCTTGCGTTCAGCAGAATGCAGGAAAAGATCCGAGCCCCCCTGACCATTGGCCCCATTATCAAGGAATCGATCCAATTGCTCCGATCCTCCCTGCCGGCCAACATCGAGATCCAAAGCCACATCCGAACGAACCGACCCGTTCTGGCCGACGCCACCGAGATTCATCAAGTCGTGATGAATCTTTGCACCAACGCCTACCATGCCATGCAAAGCCAAGGAGGGGAGCTCCGGATCGATCTCGATGCCATGACGGTGCTTCCGGGCGAATCCCCTCCGAACGGCGACCTGCCCCCTGGAGACTATGTGACGTTGAGTGTGACGGACACAGGGATCGGCATCAGTCCCAGCGTTATCGATCGCATCTTCGAGCCCTACTTCACGACCAAGAGCAAGACGCAAGGGACGGGCCTTGGGCTTGCCGTGGTGCACGGCATCGTCAAGAGCCACCAGGGATGCATCACGGTGAAGAGTCGCGTG
>CALBZH010000260.1 GCA_937889795.1 uncultured Syntrophobacteraceae bacterium
TTAAATAGACCCAATTTCTGTTAGGAGGACAACCTATTTTGAAAACACAGCCTTCCAGATCTCACAATAGAGAGAACGAGGTTGAGTCTCCCAGAGCCTTGCGATTAACTCCAAACCCATGGCTGAAATGGCATTGCTTTTAGATTGCTTCTGGTGTGAATCAAAGAACGCGCAGCCGAAAGGCGCGACAGGATGAATGTTGCAAAGCCTTCCATCGAAGAATCTGCACCAGCCAAAATCCCCTCTTGCCGGAACAATGGTTCTGATCCTGAAGATTCGGCCGGCTTTGGCTACGAGAGCGCCTGGTGATGCAAGGAAATTCGACAGTATAAATTGCCGGAAGCTTTCGTCTTGTCCATTCCAGTCAAGAAATGGGTTGAATCTGGCGCCATGAAAAGTGGCTATGTTGTCGAGATCCTCCGGCAAAAGGTAGCCTGGTATGAATCGACAGTTTATCGCGCACTCACCGCAAGAACATATTGTGCGCTTAAACCCTTTAAACTCTCTCACGGGACCTCCTACTTTGTGGTGCAATCAGAGTCCTCCTTGCTGTTGAAAGGACAGTTTTCACATTCGACCGGAGCCCGACATGAGCGGCATATCTCATGGGCATCCAGAAAAACGGAAGCCCACATGATGATCGATGGCAAAGCAACGGTCATTGGTGCCCTCATCGCCCACGCTATACGTCGAACTATCCGAGTTGTGAAAAGATCGAGCTCTGGTGTATACGCCATCGAAAAGTTCCTTCCGTGTTAACTCTTTTCACAGTGTTCCGCTCCCATACTCCTTTTCCAGAACATCAAGCTCATGACTGGTGTATTTCCCGGTCAACGCAACTGTCCTGTGCAGTTCGCCTTCCTTGAGGGAGTTTGAAATGCTCGATGTCGGTCCAAATTCGGTATAAAAGCAGACGTAAGCCCTGCCGTTCACGTCCACGCCTCTGGCAAATACCCTGGTTACTCTCTTCCAGTTGCCGAAACAGTCAGGGGCCAGGTCGTTTTCTCTGAGAGCTTCGATTTCAGCTCGAGTTGGGATGTAGATTTCTGGCATCTTCCTGCTCCCTTGAAACTGGTTCGAACCGTTCTTTAAAGAGGACGATATCTATCTTCCGAACTTCTCGACCACGTGCAGTAACTGTTGCATGGAAAATGGCTTCCGCAGGTATCCGTCGAAACCGTTCTTTTCAAGGTTCATCGGGTTACCGGTCATAAGGATCACTGGAAGAGAGCCGAACTCTTTCCTGACATGTTCCAGAACGTCTTGACCGCTCATCGCCCCCAGCTCCATGTCGGTGATGATCAAGTCCACCGCCTGAGCTTTGAGCGTGTTGACGGCTTCCTCCCCACAATGACAGCCAGTGACTTCGTATCCGGCATGGGAGAGCTGGCAACCAACGAGATCAACTTGCATTTCCTGGTCATCTACTACCAAAACTCTCATGAGCACTCCTCCGTCGAGAACAATTTGTGAGTTCCACCGGGAAAATCAGTACTCGTCTGGAAGTAATAGCGTCGTTGCATGTCTTCTCTCTTCTTCACCTTCAGTTTCTGCATAGGCGCAATCGGTGATGATCCACAGGCAGTTGTCGCCATAGCCTTTGCAGGGCTTTGTCGGGTCAATGGCGTAGGCGGACAGGATGCGGGAGCCGTCATGCGTGGCGAGGTTATTCACGGCCACATCGTTGGAATCGATACAGCCCCAGTCCCCTCTTGCATGACGATTAAGGCACTCCAACAGCCTTTCTCGCGACACAGCCTCCAAAGCGCCTGGCGTGGCGACAACCGTGCCCAAACTGAAAGTTTTGTGTTTGATCTCCGACATTCCTCTGCTCCTTCAGGCCTTCGTTGATTGCTGTACGACCGGCGGCGCGAGCTTTTCGCTTCCAGTAACGGCGGGTTCGAGCCTTATTCGCACCACGAATGTATGGGCGGAAGTCACCACTGCGACCGGGAATTCGCCCCGCATGAGAGGCAAGTCCCAGGCTTTGAATATCCGCGATATCAGGGTACTCAAGCTCGGGAAGGCGTGGGATTCCATAGGGTTTCATGATTTTGATCTTCACTCCCTTTATAGAACGGTGAGGCATGCTCGTATTGGCTGGCGTGATCTTTCGCTGCGTACTTCTCTCAGTAACCGCAAAGATGGCAGACCGCCTTTCCATCCGCGTAAATGATGATGGTGCAGCTCCGACCATCGCCGATGATCGCCAGGTGGCCTCAATCCAAAACAAAACGCTCGCCTTTGTGCCGTTTGATAAACTCGCCAATAGGCTCTCTCACTTCCGTTGGTTTTGATCCGTTTTTGGCTCGCTTACGAGGGGGAGGCGCATCAGCTTGAGAAAGTGTTTCCTTTCCCACTTCTTTCTGGTCCCTTTCAATGAGTAGGGCGGCCCATATCGGCACCGCCCATATCGATAACAGTGAACGGATGAGACATGGCGCTTCATCCTTCACGTGGATTTTCATCATCAAAGGAGACGATATGCCCCACTCCTGATATTTCCCGACTAATCATCGTCTTCTTTCCAGAACTTCTCGGCCTCCGCATAGCTTTCATCGACTTTCTCAGGATTGACTTCGATTTCAAGTTCCTGGAATTCGGACTTATCGTCGTCGTGGTCCGCAACCACGACATCAGCCTCCATCGGGATGTCACTCACAACGGAATCTACAAGACCCTTCCACACGGTTATGACAATTCTGGGTTTTCTGCTCACGATAGCTTCCCTTAAATGAGAGAGGCGGCGCATACCAGCGTCGCCGCCCTCCACCATGTTCATCAGCTATTCCACCGTAAAAAGCGCCAGGTAAATCTTGGGCTCCGTTTCAATCCCGAGTTGTCGGAAGATTCTCACGACTTCAGCTCTGGCCGCGCCGACTTTCAACCAGTTCAATTCTCCAAAACCATCAGCCTGATCGCTGTTCACCACTTCGACGCTCCTTCCGTAAATGTGCTTAAATCCGGAGTCTGATACGGGAACGCGATCCAGGCCCAGGTCCATGGTCAGGGTGAGTTCGGGGCTCTCGTCGTCAGGCAATTCTCTGTTTCCCAGAAAAAAGTGGGCCTCTTGAACCTTTTCGGTCCCGTCCAGTTCCCCTGTCCTGCGGTTGTAAACGGCGACTTCACTTTCTTCGTCGACCTGCGTAACAATCTCGTGAAATGGCAGACCGACAACGACTGCTGCTGCATTCTTCATCTGCTGTCTCCTCTGCATGGGTAAGACGGAGCCCTTCAGCCCACGTATTTATGCGGTTTCACTTCCATGTGCGAAGGGTCCTGGTCATCATCGGGCTTTGTGAACCGGGCCTGCTGGGATTCCTGAAGCTCGCATTCAACGATGTAGGCTGCGGCCCACCGCATGCTGTCGGCAAAACTGCATGGTGTGAAACCAAAATGTCCGCTAATGCAGTGACAATATGGAGCAAACATATCGTTCCCCCTTTCTCTACATATTGTGCAATTCTCGATGTTAGCTCCCAATAGAACAGTGGCCCCAACACTGGAACCACTGAGATTTTGGTTATTCTCCGGATTGTTCAATTGGTGCTTCCGTTGGCTGGTCCTCATGCGTCGGTTCTTCAAGAACCCGATCCGCGAAAATCAACGCGCCATCAGATTTCTTCACGATCTGTCGTTCGCGAAAGAAGCTGTATCTGGGATTGAGCAGATCACTTAAAAATGTGCTGGCGCCACCGCGGGATACGGCTGGGAACTGCTCCATGATGAGCCCTAAAAGTTGAGACTTTGTCATGTCTCCCGTTTCCAGGTGACCCCGGACTGCATCGATATAGGGACGTTTCGAAGGCTTGGGTGGCTTCGATGCAGGCTGTTCTACGGGTTGATCCTGGTTTATTTCGGTCTGCGCAGTTGTTCCAGGGTTTGCCATACCCTGAGTCTCGGATGTTTGAGTCTCACCGAACTCAACCCACTCTTCTTCCTGGCCTTCAAAGACTTGCTCTTCGGTCCCTTCCACTATGGTTACGGGAGTTTCTTGAGACGCAAGTGCTTCTGCCTGAGACTCTTCCACCGTCGTAGCGGGCGTGGTCTCGTGGTGCTCAATCTGACTGGTGCCTGCATGTGCTCTATGCTGCTTTCGTGGCATGATGACTTCTCCTTTCTTGCTGAAATTATGAAGAAAAACCCAATCTGTGCTGTTATGTTATAAGACATGTGAATCAATTCACAAAGCAAAAAATAACAGAACTCTGGCTTAATTCACAAATATATCCGATACTTACCTTCTAGACACCCGTCTCGCTACGGCACGTTGGATAGGGCCTCTTTTGGAAAACAATGTGCGAGAAGCCTAGTCTCGTTTGTTCCTCATAGGTATTTGTTGGAGCACAGTTGACAGGAGAACAGCTTGGACCACATTGAAAACCACGACCGGTCGCATCATTGAGGCTTGCCTGGGTTAAAAAGATGAGCGGAACTCTTGCCGCCTCTGACTTACCGATGCTCTTCTCCGATTCCGGCGGTGGTGTCCCATGCGCACGTTGGGAAAACATGAGAAATGCGTAAGAACGTCATTCCAGATCAGCCCTGACCCGATCAGATCCTCGGTTCCGACTCGGATGTCCTCGCCGGCTGCAGGTGAAGCGTGCCGTGTGAATTCGGCGATAAGAACCGCATCCCACCACTTCGCTGCCGCCTCAATAGATGCGTCCTTAAAGTCCGGTGCGTTGAGCGCCTCGAAGGCAAAGCTTCGAGTCACCTTCCGGCAAGCTTGAGAAAAAAGAACAGGAGTCCCGAACATCTCCAGGCCAAGAATTCCCTGAGCATTGATAAAGATTGACCCTATCTGGTGTTGCGCCGGACGGATCGCCTCCACGAACTCTTCCAGCCTGTCAGCAACCTTTTAGATCGGAAGAGCGTCGTGTAGGGAAAGAGTGTAGATCTCGGTGGTC
>CALBZH010000261.1 GCA_937889795.1 uncultured Syntrophobacteraceae bacterium
AGACTGGAGCGATTGATCGGTCGGAGCTCGAAGCGGGGTGGTGGCGGGAATGCGGCTGCACACTCAGGAATGGCAGGAGCCCTAGACGAGCACGGTCGCACGTTCGGATAGGTGTCCTCGGCCGCTTTGCACGGAACGAGGAGTCTGGCTGCATCGGTCACTTCGAAAGCTCCCGGTGGAGCCTTTGCAGCCGCTCCGGGATTCCCCATCGCTCCAGAACCGAGGCGACGGCCGGCGAAACAAAGTCCTTCCATGGCTCCCCCCGGATCATCCGTTTGCGGATGTCGGATGCTCGCAAACCCTTTCGGTCCGGAGAACGTTCCCAGAGGACCTCTGTTTTCAATCCCAGCGACTGGAATTGCTCGAGCTTGCGTCGGCCCCATTGATCGTAAATGGTGAGATAATACGTTGCATCCATCGGCACGTAATAGACGTACAGCTCGGGAAAGTTGATGGGAAAGGGGACGATGGAGAATTCGAGAGGGGAGCACTCCACTTCTAGAAGAGCGGTTCGCACGAGGACGGAGCGCTCGAAATAGGTGAGGGGATTGGATTCCGCCGTACTCCGGTCAGGATCGGATGCGTCTGGGCGGGTCAGAGTCGGGTCGGGGTTGGTGATGCCGACGACAAGATGACGACATCGCATCTTGCCGGCCAGCACATAGCGGAGATGGTCGTGGTGGAAGATCTGAAAACGTCCGTGGATCACTCCCGTTTCGACCATGGTGTCTTCCTCTGGACGCAAGCTCTTCCTTCCTCTGAGCCCGGTCAAGCCTGCTCACATCGCGATTCCGAGTCGCGTCAGCCGGTCCTGGATCAAAGCGGATCCGAGCTATGGCGGGTTTTCAGCAGCCGAGAGACCACAACTCCATTCGTGATGACAAAAAGCAGCAGCAGGCTCATCAGCGGGAAGAAACCGTGCAAGGCCGATCCCAGGGCTCCGAGAATCATGATGGCGGATCGCGTTCCCTTGCTTGCCAGCGTCGGCGGTCCAAGATCGATTCCGAGCCCCTCCGCGCGGGCGGAGGAATAGCTGATCAGGTTGCTTCCGATCAATGCGAATGTCCCCAGCACCAGCAGGAGCGGAAGGGGAAGGGGGGTGGGTTGACGCACCAGGTAGAGCGTGAGTCCGATGACCATGGCTCCGTCGGCGTAGCGGTCGAGGACTGAGTCCCAAAAGGCTCCCCCTCGGCTCTGACGGCCTGTGATGCGGGCGAGCTGGCCGTCAACGCCGTCCAGGACCTGAGCGCAAGCAGCGAGCAGCCCCGCTCCCCAGCCCCATCCGCAGGCGAAAAGGAAACCGGCTAGGACTCCAATCCCAGCGGAAGCTAAGGTGACCATCCAGGGATGGAGCCCTGGCAAGTCGACCAGGCGCGGCGTGATGCGGGCGGAGCAGTGGATCTTGATCCAGCGCAGCACAAAACGGTCCGTGGGCTTGGTTTCCCACCCTTGCAACGGCATGTTGGTCCCTTGCGGTTGTGCGGTTGGAGAAGATCACGACGTGAACAGGGTATAACGGACCTCGTCGTCCAGCTTGGTGCCCCTGGCGAGCTCCATGTGCCGAAGGGAAGCAAAGTGGCTCCGGAACTCCTCCTGGGAAAGCTCAAGCTCCGAGCAAATCTGCTCGGCGGTGAGGGGGCCATTGGCGCGAAGAAGCTTCAGGATCTGCTCCTGCTGGGGCAGAAGCGTCTTGTCATGATTGGGCGTATTCTTGGCGCTGTGCACGGCCCAAGGGTCACAGGTCTTGGGGATCGCGACCAGATCCAGATAACAATCCTCGCAGACGGTACGCCCCGAATGCTCGTAGGTATCGTCCGGATCGATGGCCTGTTGGCATTTCTCGCAGTTCATCTTCATTACCCTCCTGTTCTCAACTGACTTGTGGGCCCACTCCGCACTCGACCGAGGATCTTATTCGATGGAGTCCGTGCAAGGCAAGATACTCATGCTTAGCATGTGGCTCAAGGGAATGCGGTTTGATTTCGAGGAGGGGAGCTTCTCATCTCTTGGCGGTTTACTCACGCTGAATCCTATGGCTTGGGAGGTCACGATGAGCGACAGACTGAAGGGCATGGTTTTGGGCTCTTTCATAGGGGATTCCTTGGCATTGGGGGCCCACTGGATCTATGACGTGGATGAAATCGAGCATACGCTCGGCCGCGTCGACAAGTTGCTGAAGCCGCTCCCTGGCTCCTACCACCCGACCAAGGATGCAGGGGACTTCACCCATTACGGCGACCAAGCCCTGTGGCTGCTCGAATCCATTGCCGAATCCGGCAAATTCGATCTCGATCATTTCGCCGCCAAATGGCGAAAACGCTTTGCCGACTATGCGGGGTACTACGATCATGCCACCAAGGATACGCTCAAGAACTTCGCCGACGGAGCCGCCGCAGCGGAGGCCGGGAGTCACTCTGGAGACCTTTCCGCGGCAGCCCGCACAGCACCCTTGGCCTATCGATATCGGGGTGACCTTGATGCTCTGCTGGCCGCTGGCCGAGCCCAAACGGCGATGACCCACAACAACCCGGTCATCCTTGAATGTACGGAGCTTCTGGGTCGAATTGTCCATGCGGTGCTGAACGGAGCCGCTCCAGCGTCCGCCATTGCACAGCAGCTTGAAGGCCCCGGTCTGACGGATGTTCTCGGAGGAGCCATCCGAAACGGATTGGAGAGTCTCGGGACCCCGTCCCGGGAAGCCATCCTCGGCTTTGGGCAGAACTGCGGTGCACGGGCTGCGCTGCCCTCTGTCGTTCACCTGGTCGGTAAGCACCAGAATGACCTGCGGGAGGCGCTGGTAGAAAATGTCATGGCTGGAGGCGACTCGGCGGCACGCGGCATGGCGGTGGGGATGATCCTCGGAGCCCATCTGGGCATGCAGGCGATTCCCGAACAGTGGCTTGCCGGCCTGAAGCAGCGTAGCCGAATCGAGGCCCTGCTGCAGCAGATCGACACCGCTTTGCCTTGAGTGGCGATTCAGGCTTTCCCCCCGGGCTTGCACCCGTGCAGGCTGCTCCATCGGCTTCTCACGCCGGTGCCTGCAAGCTCTTCTCCTGGTCAGAGCCGTTCCCAATCCCTGGCCCGCCTGTCGCATGTGGGCCCGGGCACTCCCAAAGCCACGCGGATCGTGTGGCGCTCTTTCTCGCTGCTTCCGGCATTCGGCGGGCTGAATTTACATCTTGGCGAAATCATGATGGAGTCCGGGTGCAACAGGGATTCCTGTTGTGTGCGGAATTAACTGCTGCTAATAGAGCACTCTGTTGGATTTAACGCACTAATATGCTGAACAGCGAGCGGTCGCTCACGACACGCGGGAAGCTCCCCCGGGATTCCGTCATAGAAAGGTGAGACTTATGCCAAGGCGCGAAGACATCAAGAAAGTCATGATCATCGGCTCCGGACCCATCGTCATCGGGCAGGCGTGTGAATTCGATTACTCGGGAACTCAGGCGTGCAAAGCACTTCGGGGGCTCGGGTATGAGATCGTCCTGGTCAATTCCAATCCGGCCACGATCATGACCGATCCGGGGATGGCGGATGCCACCTATGTGGAGCCTTTGACCCTGGAAAGTCTCACAAGGATCATCGAAAAGGAGCGTCCAGACGCCATTTTACCGAACCTTGGGGGGCAGACGGGCTTGAATCTCACCTCGCAGCTGTACCGTCAAGGGGTGCTGGAGACGCACGGCGTAAAGATCATCGGGGTGCAGGCGGACGCTATCGAGCGGGGCGAGGACCGCATCGCCTTCAAAGAGACCATGGAGCGTCTCAAGATCGAAATGCCGCGCAGTCAGCCGGCGTTCACGGTCGAGGAGGCGGAGGCCATCGCCGCCGAGCTGGGGTATCCGGTCGTGATTCGTCCGGCCTATACCATGGGTGGAACCGGTGGAGGAATGGTCTACAACGTTGAGGAGCTTCGGACGATCGCAAGCCGCGGGCTTTCGGCCAGCATGGTGCACCAGATCCTGGTCGAGGAGTCGGTGCTGGGGTGGGAGGAGCTGGAGCTCGAGGTGGTCCGCGATGCCAAGAACCAGATGATCACAGTCTGTTTCATCGAGAATGTGGATGCCATGGGGGTCCACACGGGCGACTCCTACTGCACCGCTCCCATGCTGACCATCGATCCCGAGCTGCAGAAGCGGCTGCAAAAGTATTCCTACGACATCGTCGAGGCCATCCAGGTCATCGGGGGAACGAACATCCAATTCGCCCACGATCCGAAGACGGGGCGTGTTGTGGTGATCGAGATCAACCCGCGTACGTCGCGCTCCTCGGCACTGGCGTCCAAAGCCACCGGGTTTCCCATCGCCTACATTTCCTCCAAGCTGGCTGCGGGCGTCACCATGGAAGAGATCCCCTACTGGCGCGGCGATAACCTGGCCCAATACGAGCCGTGGGGCGATTACGTCGTGGTGAAATTCGCCCGGTGGGCTTTCGAGA
>CALBZH010000262.1 GCA_937889795.1 uncultured Syntrophobacteraceae bacterium
CGTCTGGCCCGATCCGCCGCCGGCGCCGCCACCAAAAGCTGCATATCCATGCGCTCACACAGCTCCCCCAGCGTATCCAGGGAGCGTGGACTCAAGCGGGCGGCCTCGTCCAGAAAGAGAAAGCGCAGACTCCCGCCCTCCCGCTTGCCTCGCAGCAGCTCGGCCTGATGCTCCCAGGCATCCAGGATGACCATGAGCACGGCCGCGCCAACGCCGATGGACTCGCCCGTCGACAGCACGCTCGAGGTAGCCTTGGTCCATCTGTCCATCGCAAGCCTTTGGATTTCGACGCTCATCCGCACGTACTCCCGGTAATCCAGGAGCTGATCGCCCCGCACCTGGCCGCCCCCGACCTGTCGGTAGAGCTCGGCCATGGCTTCTTCCAGGGAGACATTGGCGGAGAACAGGTCCTTTTGCACCTTCAGACCGTCCAGCAGCCGTTGCATGCCTTCCACGCGCTCCAGCCGAATGCGGATGGACGCGATGGTCCCGAAGCTGATCGCCTGGAGCCCCTTGTTGATCCGGTGAATCTGCCGCTCCTCCCGCCGGATGCGCGTTCGGATGCTGTTGGCCACGCTGTCCGACTGGTACCGGAGCCGCCGTTCCTGGTCCTGAAGGCGACCGCTCAGCCGCGTCAGGTGATCCTCGATTTGGAGGAGCGCCGTCTCCGGGTCGTCGGCGTGCGCGATGTCCCTCGGAATGCTCTGTTCCAGAAAGGCCCGGATGGTGAGCCAGCCATCCAGGGTCACAGCCCCGCGCCGCGTCTCGCCGTCGTGCGTCCGGCCCGCCCGTTCCACCCCCAGCCAAAACTCCTCGCCCCGGGGTACTCCCAGCAGAATCCGCTTCAATTCCCCCTGATGGCCGGATGACTCCTCGAAAGCCCGCGGGGGCCCCATCTGATCGTAGGACCAAACGACCCGAGGGTCGAGCAGACGGTCGGCAAGGCCTTCCCGCAGCGCCCGGCGCTTGAGGCTCATCCAGTTCCGCCAGTGGGGCCAGAGGGCTTCGATCTCCGCTTTCCTGCGCTGTCGCGCCGCGACGTTGCCGTTCTCGGCGATCTCGACATCCTTTTCGGCCCGAATGAGATCGCCGTAGGCCTTCCGCGCCGCATCCTCCGCCACGGCGAGCTTCTCCCTGGCCTCCCGCTTCGACTTCTCCGACTCGTCCAGACGTCGCGGGCTCCCGTCTTCCCCGATCCGGGCGAGGTCCTGCCGGAGTGAATCGACCCTTTCGCCGAGCACCTTGTGCGAGGCATCCGCCGTGTTGAAGGCCTCGCGGGCCGCATCCAAATCCCTACCGGCGCTTTCGACTTGATCCGTTGCCGCCCGAAGCTCCCGTTCCAGGCTGCCCATTCGATTCATCAAGGCTTCGAGGGCGCTCGCCTGTTCCGTCAGCAGTGCTTCCTGATCCGAATAGGCAAGGTGGGGAAGACGGTCCACCAGGATGGCGAGCAGCTCCCTGCCTCTAGCCCAGTAATTCAGCACCGCCTCGGCACGCGCGAGGGTTTCATGTCCGGCCCGCACCAGCTCCGGACCGGGAGGGGGATATTCCAGGTCGAGCCAGCCCGCACGCACCCAATCCATTGCCGGCTGAAGAGCTCCCATGCGCTCCTTGAGCGCACCAGCTTCCCTGTGCTCCCGCTGAAGCAGCTCCAGGGCTCCTCCCCAATCCGGATCATCCAAAAGACCGGCATCCGGCAGGCATGGCGTGAGCTCTTCAAGCAGCTCCCGGCGCTTCTTCAGATCGAGATCGATCGCCTCCATGCGTCCCAGACTTCTTCGCTCCTCACTCTTTGTCTCGATCAGGCGGGTCTCGAGGCGACTCAGGGATTCCCCGGGATCGGCCGTTCCCAGAAACCGGTAATACCGCGAAAGGATCGCGAGGGTCTTCACCCCTTCCTGTTGTCTGGCCGCTTCGGCCCGTAACACCTCAATTTCCTTCAGAAGTCCATCGAGCTTGTTTCTCAGACGGTCGACCTCCCGTTTCCGGGCAGCCCGCCCCACCACGGGTCGCTCGGGATGCCGCGTCAGACGCCAGGACGAGCCCATCTTGACCAGCTCGGCCCCCGGATAGGACTTCGCCTCCGGAAGATCTCTGAAATCGTTCGGGTCCACGAGCCACACGGTATCCAGCCGACCGGGCTCCTGTGCGATCATTCCAGCCGCATCCTCAATGTCTCCAACCAGAAGTGCGCCGTGGAGCGGCCCCAGTCTGGCCTCGACGGTCGCCGCCTCCGCTTCCGGCACCTCATCGAAGCGCTCGGCCGCAAGCCTTCCATCCACCAGATCCCTCAAGCGCACCAGAGACTCGT